>DATBBR010000023.1 GCA_036270875.1 Acidimicrobiales bacterium | reverse complement strand
ACTGATGGCGGAGTCCAAGCACGGGGCCCGGCGAGCGACCTCGTACGAGCAACCATCCATCTGATCTCACGGCGACCGCGCCACGTCGCGTCCTCCAGCTCCGTAGCCAGGCTACTGGCTACAGAGAGGCACCAACACCTGTGGGCCGTGGCCGCCAGCGACGGAGTCAGCCCACGGCGGAAGGGGGGCTGTACACGGCGACGAACGGGCCACATCGTGTCTGACGTCCGTGCAGGACACCCAGGATGTCAGCGGCCAACGGGGCAGGACCGGGCTGCAGACCCACCATGGGCACGACCGAGGCGTCCTGGGTCTCGAAGAGCACCAGGTAGTCGCCCTGTCGGTCGAGGGAGCGGGCGGCGCTGAGGATCTGCGTCTCGGAATGCCCGATCTCGTCGATCCACAGCCAGTCGAGCGGAAGCGGGTCGTGAAGATGCAGCACCGGGTACATGGCGGCGTTGTTGGGCAGCAGCGCGACCCGGCTGGCGGGCATCTGTCTGATGCAGGCCTTCATGTCCGAAAGGTAGGCACCAGTGTCCGGATTGGTGCGGATGGATCCGAAGTCCGGAGCGATGCGGGAGAGCGGGAACGTCAGCTGGCTGGCCGGGCGATCGCGGTAGATGTCGGTCCGTCGAGTATGGACGAACACGACGGCGGTGGCGGCGAAGACGGCGGCTGAGACCAGCACGCTGACCAGCGCGCCCGGTCGGGTGGCTACCTGGTGTCCGTCCCAGATGCGGACCACCGCCAAGAGGACGAGCCCCCCGGCCACGAGGTTCGGTACGGCGTAGCCCCACGACAGGCTCACCATCCACCCCGTGGCCACCACGGCGATCCCGGGCCAGTCGACGCGCCGGTGGCGGTACATGTGCCACAGGACCACGATGCCCGCGATCTCCTCGAGCCGGTCCGCCCAGGTGCCATAGAGCTGAAGGTGCTGCTGGAGCGCCGTCCCGACGACCACGGCGGTGAGCGCCGCGCGCAGCGCGGTCCCGATCCACGGAAGCGGACGGGAGTCCGCCACGACAAGCGCCGCCAGGAGCACAGCCACTCCCGCCGCCAGGGCGAGGTCGCCGTTGGTCAGCACCTCGTGGATGAGGTCGCGCCCGTAGATCGGCCGCGCCGCAGCGATCTCACGGACGAAGGACGGGAACGCTCCGAAGGCGGACATCACGACCACGTAGAGCGCGCCAGGAGCGGCCGCCCACAGGAGGGAGCGGACAACCGTGGCGAGCCGCGCCGTAGGTGCGGTTCGGGCGGCCACCATGGCCCCGCCGAGGAGTGGGGCCAGGAAGAAGCTCTGCTTGACGACGAGCGAGGCCCCGAGAACGATGAACCCGGCCACTGTCGTGCGCGGGTACTGCACGAGGACGAAGCCGAGGGCGACGAGCAGGACGCCGTCGATCGTGTGCCAGTCCATCAACGGGAAACCGTGGATGGAGATCAGAGCGCTCGCCGCGACCGCGAGGCCCTGCCACGCTCGCCACCGCGCCGGCGAGCGCCCGACGACGAGCCAGCCGACGAGGACCGCAGTCCCGACCAGCTCGGCCGTGGTGACGAGCCGGGAGGCGATCATGAGGGGCAGCGGCAGCGCGAAGTCCAGCAGATGGAGGATGGGCGATCCGACCGGGCGGGGGGAGATGAAGTCGAGGTGGGGGACCTGACCGTGCAGTATCCGGTAGCTCTGGGCGAGGATGTAGCCGTCATCGGTCGGGTTGAAGCCCAGCCGTCCGGCGACGGCGAACACGCCCCCGGTCAGCACCAGGGCGCCCGCAGCCACGCCGCCACCGCGCAGGCGCCCCTGCCGACGGTCCCGCACATCGCGGACCATCGTCGTCATGCGCGGCGATAGTAACCGCGGCACCCTTCTAATCAGCGGGCGCCGGTCCTCGATGCTGCCACCAGCCGGCGACCCGCCACCCGATCTCGAGGGCGACGTCGGCGAGGACCGAGATCACCACCGCTACGGTGATCGCCCACCAGGCCGGCAGCTGCAAGTCGAAGAACGTGTCGAGGCCAGGAATGGTCAGGGTGCCGGCGAACACCGCCGCCACCCCCACGACCAGGGCCAGGCGACCCCGATTGAACGGCCGGATCAGGATGACCAGCACCCACAGTCCCACCGCGAACAGGACGATGACCGCCGTGGTGCGAGCCTCGGTGAGGGTCAGGCTGGGCTCGTCACGAGCCACCGCGTACGCCGTGAACGTCGCCGCCGCCGCCACCACTCCGGACGGAATGGCGAAACGAAGGACCCTGTTGACGAACCCGGGGCGCCAGCGCTGGGAGTTGGGGCCGAGAGCGAGAAAGAACGCCGGTACCCCGATGGTCAACCCGCTCACGACCGTCAGGTGTCGGGGCAGGAACGGGAACGGCAAGGTCGCCAGCCCGACGGCGATGGCCAGGAGCACGGCGTAGACAGTCTTGGTCACGAACAGGTTGGCCACGCGCTCGACATTGGCGATGACCCGCCTTCCCTCGCCTACGACCCCGGGTACGACGTCGAACGCGTTGTCGAGCAGCACCAGCTGCGCGACGGCGCGCGACGCGCTGCTGCCGGAGCCCATGGCAATGCCGATGTCGGCATCCTTGAGGGCGAGGACGTCGTTGACCCCGTCACCGGTCATCGCCACCACGTGGCCCCGAGACTGCAGCGCCGACACCATGGCCCGCTTCTGGTGGGGATTGATCCGGCCGAAGACCGAGTGGTCGTTGACCGCCTGGGCCAGCTCGGCAGGCTCGGACGGCAACCCCCGCCCGTCGACCGGCTCCTCGGATCCCGGTACCCCCACCCGCCGGGCGATCGCGCCGACGGTGGCTGGATTGTCGCCAGAGATGATCTTCACGGTGACACCCTGGCGCCCGAAGTAGGCGACCGTGTCGGCGGCGTCCGCCCTGACTCGCTCGTCCAGCACGACCAGGGCGGCGGGCGTGATCGAGGCCGGCAGCGACGACGCATCTGGTTCACCGTCGCCTCGAGCCAGCAGGAGCACGCGCCTTCCCTCCTGAGCGTGCACATCCGCCTGTCGCAGGGCTGCCTTGTCGGGCGAGCCCGCCAGGAGGATCTCGGGAGCTCCCAACAGCCATGTCCCGTAGCCGTCGAACGTGGTCGCTCCCCACTTGCGCGCGGACGAGAACGGGGCACGGGAGCGCACCGCCCAGCCGACCGAGTCGCCCGCCCACTGGCCGATGGCCTGGAGGCTGGTGTTGGGCTGGGGATCGGCCGCCGCCAAGGCGCCGAGCGCGTCGCCGACCGGGAGCTCCGGCGCCAGGATCTCGACGTCACGCACCTCCATCACGCCCTCGGTCAGGGTGCCGGTCTTGTCGAGACAGGCCACGTCGACACGGGCCAGTCCCTCGACGGCAGCGAGCTCCTGGACGAGAACGTGACGGCGACCGAGCCGGACGACCGCCAGGGCGAAGGCAAGGCTGGTCAAGAGCACCAGCCCCTCGGGCACCATGCTGCCCACACCAGCCACCGACCCGCGGATCGAGTCCTTGATATCGGCCGACTGGAGCTGGCTGAACACCAGCAGCGCGGCGGCCGGGGGGATGACAAACGTCACCAGGCGCAGGATCTGGTTGATGCCTTCGCGCAACTCGGATCGCACGAGCGTGAAGCGACGAGCCTCCTCGGCGAGCTGGCGGGCATAGGCCGCGCGGCCCACCCGGGTGGCCCGATACCGGCCATTCCCCGCCGTGACGAAGCTGCCCGACAGCACCTCCTCGCCGACGCTCTTCGGCATCGGGTCGGCCTCGCCGCTGAGGAGCGACTCGTCGAGCTCGAGCTCACCCGCCAGGACCACGCCGTCGACGAGCACTTGATCGCCCGTGGCCAGTTGCAGCACGTCGTCGAGCACGACCTCGTCGACCCCGAGCTGACGTACCCGACCCTCGCGCACGACCGCAGCGTGCGGCGCGCTGAGCACCGCCAGCTGATCGAGGGTCCGTTTGGCCCGCAGCTCCTGGATGATCCCGATGGCCGAGTTGGCGACCAGCACCACGCCGAAGAGGGCGTCCTGCAACGGCCCGACGATGAGGATGACGACGAGGAGAGCGCCCAGGATGGCGTTGAACCGGGTGAAGATGTTGGCCCGGAGGATCTGGGGGACCGTGCGCGACGGTGCGGCCGGGACCTCGTTGACCTCACCCCGGGCGACGCGAGCCTGAACCGCTGCCTCGTCCAGGCCCGCCAGCTCGTCGACAACCGGCTCTCCCTCGGCCGTCCCGGTCACGGCGCCGACCGCGTTGTCGTCTGCGGGAAGTGGGGCACCCAATGGCTCGCTTACCCTTCAGCCTGGCGAAATGTCCTGTGCAGCCGGGACGACGTGCCCTCCTTCAGGATACGCGTCGCCAGCCTCACAGCCCGGGACTGGTGATTCCAAGGGTTCGTCTCGCCGTTACCCGGGCGAAGCCGTCCGGACACGGAGGCTGAGTACGGTCTGGTCACGTGCGCGTGGCGATCGTCGCCGAGTGTTTCCTCCCAGCGTGCAATGGGGTCACGAACTCGGTGCTCCGGGTCGTCGAGCACCTGGAGCGTCGAGGTCACCAGGCACTGGTGGTGGCGCCCGGGCTGGGGCCCAGCCGCTACCTCGACACGCCTGTCGAGCGGGTGGCGGCGGTCGACATGCCGTTCTACCGGGGCCTGTCGGTGGGCCTGCCGACCGGGCGCGTCCGCCATATCCTCCAGCGCTTCTCGCCCGATGTCGTCCACCTGGCCGCGCCCGCGGTACTCGGGGCCGCAGGCGCGAAAGCCGCCCGCAGCCTCGGCATCCCGTCAGTCGCGGTGTACCAGACCGACTTCGCCGGCTTCGCTCGCCGGTACGGACTGGGGGTCGCCAGCCCGGCGATGTGGAACTGGCTCCGCCGGGTGCACTCCCAGACCGACCTGACGCTCGCGCCCTCGACACTCGCGTGCTGGGACCTGGCGCGCCACCACATCAGGCCGGTGGTCAGGTGGGGCCGGGGGGTCGACCTCCAGCGGTTCCATCCCCGACATCGCAGCCCGCTGCTCCGACGTCGCCTGGCGCCGGACGGCGAGATCATCGTCGGCTACGTCGGCCGGCTGGCCCCGGAGAAACGCGTCCATCTGCTCCACCACGTGCTGCAGATGCCCGGGGTCCGGGTCGTCGTCGTGGGCGACGGACCGTCGGGGCGGGCGCTGCGACGACGCCTGCGCGGTGCCCAGTTCCTCGGCTTCCAGAGTGGAGTCGAGCTGTCGCAGACCCTCGCCTCACTCGACGTGTTCGTGCACACTGGAGCCGACGAGACCTTCTGCCAGACAATCCAGGAGGCACTGGCCTCCGGCGTGCCGGTGGTGACGCCTGCGGCCGGTGGTCCCATGGACCTCGTGCGCCACGGCGAGAACGGATGGCTGTTCCCCGACGACGACCCGGCACTGCTGCGCTGCGCGGTCGCCGAGCTCGTCCTCGACGACAGCCGCCGACTGGTGATGGGTCAGCGGGCCCGGGCCTCGGTCGAGCGGCGGAGCTGGGAGGAGCTGGGCGAGGAGCTCGTCGCCCACTACCGCACGCTCTCGGGTGCCACCGAGCGTTCGCGCCGGGTGGCCTGATGGCGCTCCGGTCGTGGATCGTCGTCTCGGTCCACGATGTGGCCCCCGCGACCAGGCAGGCTTGCGAGCGGTGGATCGACGACCTCGAGGAGCTCGGACTCCCGACCACGATGCTGGTCGTGCCGGGACCGTGGAAGGCGCCCGCCATCGGCGACGACCGCCGCTTCGGTGCCTGGCTGCGAGCCTGCCAGGGGCGGGGACACGAGATCGCCCAGCACGGTTGGACCCACCTGGCGACGGATCAGGGATCGCGGCGCCGCCGGCTGATCGGCCGGGCCGTCGCCCGAGGCTGCGCCGAGTTCTGGACCCTGGACGAGGACGAGGCTGCCCGCCGCCTCGCCCTCGGCCGGGCGCAGCTTCGGTCCGAGGGCATCGAGTCGGTGGGGTTCGTCCCTCCCGGGTGGCTGGCGTCAGCGGGCGCGCGGCGGAGCATGAGCGCATTGGGCTACCGGTACACGACATCGCACACAGCGGTCATCGACTTCACAACCGGAGCTCGCCATCGGGCCGTCGCCCTCTCTCACCGGACGGGAGGCTCACTCGAGCGTCCCGGCTCGGCCCTGATGACCAGGACGGCGCGGCTCCTCGTCAGCCAGGGCCGGCCGGTGCGGATCGCCCTTCACCCCGAGGACGTGGAGCGACCGCGTCTGCGCGTCGCGGCACTGGCCGCCATCGACGCCGCCGTGACCGCCGGCGCGTCGCCCATGACGTATCTCGACGTGGTCAACCGCCCCGGCGTGGGGGCGCAGGTCGCATGACGCGCATCGTGCAGCTCGCCAACTTCTATGGCCCCGAGTCCGGCGGCCTGCGCACGGTGCTCGACGAGCTCGGGAGGGGGTACCAGCGCGCCGGCTTCGAGCGGTTCGTGATCGTCCCGGGCGAGCGGGACGCCGAGGAGGCGACCGACGCCGGCACCAAGGTGACGCTGGCCGCTCCGTTGCTCCCGGGCGCCGGCGGGTACCGGGTCCTCAACTCGCGCGCCCGGGTCGAAGCGGTGCTCGGCCGCATCGGGCCCCACCGCCTCGAGGTGTCGGACAAGCTGTCGCTCGTCTGGGTGAGCCGCTGGGCGTCCACCCGGGGTCTGCCCTGCATCCTGCTGTCGCACGAGCGTCTCGACGCCATCCTCTCGGCGCGGGTGCCGCGGTGGTTTCCGCTCCGTCGGGGCGCAGACCGGTGGAACCGTCGCCTCGTGGCCCGCTTCGACCGCGTGGTCTGCACGTCGGCCTTCGGCGCCGAGGAGTTCGAGCGCATCGGGGCGACCAACCTGACCCGAGTCCCACTGGGTGTCGATCTCGACACCTTCCACCCGGGGCCTCCCGAGCCCGGTGCGTGCACGCAGCTGGTGACGGTCGGAAGGCTGTCGAAGGAGAAGCGGCCGGCGCTGGCGATCGACACGGCAGCGGAGCTCCGCGCGCGCGGCGTCGATGCCCGCCTGACCATCGTCGGAGCCGGCCCGCTCGCACCGGAGCTGGCGGCCGCCGCGGAGGGCCTTCCGGTGCGGTTCACCGGGCACCTCCGGGACAGGGGCGCCGTGGCTTCCCTGCTCGCCGGCGCCGACGTGGCCCTTGCACCCTGCCCCGTCGAGAGCTTCGGTTTGTCGGTGCTCGAGGCCCTTGCCGCGGGCACCCCGGTGGTCGTCGGCGAGGGCGGGGCTTCCGCCGAGCTGATCGACGACACCTGCGGCCGGACCGCCGCCACCGACCCAGCATCGATGGCGGACGCCGTGGCCGCGCTGCTCGCTGTCCCGGGTCGGCGTGTGTCGGCGCGCGCCCGAGCCGAGCGGTACCCGTGGTCGCGCACCGTCGACGGGATGCTCGTCGCTCATCGCCTGATGGGGGCTCCCCTGGAGGCGATGGCGTGAGAGCTCGTCCCCTCGGCTGCGACGATCACGGCGCCGTGCACGCCATCTTCCGCTCCACGCTGCTGCTCGGCCGCGAGCTGCCGTTCTCGCTCCCCGACCTGGAGCGCTACGAGTCGCTGTGCCTCGACTGGTACCTCGGTCCCGGCCGCGAGGACGCCGCGGTCGTCGAGGCCGACGACGGAAGGGTCGTCGGCTACGCCCTGGTGTGCACCGACGGCGAGGCCCACGCCCGCTGGATGCGGCGGCGGGCGGCCCGGTTCGCTTTCACCCTCCTGCGGGGCTTCGCCCTCGGCCGGTACCGCGGCGACGCCGGCCGCTTCTACCGTTGCCGCCTTCGCGACGGAGTGGCGATGTGGCGGTCGGGGCCGGACGCGCCCATGCCGGCGCACGTCCACCTCAATCTCGACCACAGGTGGCGTAACGGCGGCGCGCGGCGGCTGCTGACCGACCACATCGATGATCGGGTGCGCCGTGCCGGGCTACCCGGCTGGTACGGCGAGATCAACGCCCTGGCCGGGCACCGGTCCCGTGCCCTCGAGCGGATGGGAGGTCGCATCGCGCACCGGGCGCCGAACCACACGCTCAGCGCCTTCCTCGGCCAACCGGTCGAGCGCCTCACCCTGGCCAGGAGCCTCCCACCGGCGCGCCCAACGCGACCTCCACGGGGGCCCCGTCGCACGCGGTCGCCGGAGATCGCCTTCGTCTTCCCGTCCGGAGGCAGCAGCGGGGCCGCCCAGGTGGGCATCGTGCGCAGCCTCCTGGAGGCGGGCATTCAGCCCGACGTCGTGGTCGGCTCGTCTGTTGGCGCGCTGAACGCGGCCTTCTTCGCCATGGACCCGACGATGGCCCAGGTGGACCGGCTGGCCACGATCTGGCGGGGGCTGACCCGCGAGAACGTCTTCGGTCGCAACCGGTACGGGACGATCACCCACGTCCTGCTACGCCACGATCACATCTACACGCCCGTCGCCCTCCGGGCCTTGATCGCCCGCTTCTGCGCCCTGACCGAGCTGGCCGACACCAAGGTTCCCGTCCATGTGGCGACGACCGACCTCGACAACGGCGTGGCGCGCTGGTGGGAGGCCGGTCCCGCCATCGACATCCTCTATGCCAGCGCCTGCCTGCCGGGCCTGTTCCCGCCGGCCATGCTCGGCGGTCATCGCCATGTCGACGGCGGTGTGCTGGAGCCCGCCCCCGTGCAGCGAGCCGTCGACCTCGACGCCAGCACCGTGTACGTGCTGGGCGAGATCGTCGGTCCCGAAGACGAGCGACCGCGGCGGCTGACGGCCCTCGACGTCCTCATCCGCAGCTTCGCCATCAGCCGCTACGCCCGGCTGCCCGATCCCACCGCGCTGGCCCGTGCCGGGCAGCGGGTGATCACGGTGCCCGGCGCCGACACCACCGGCATCGAGATCACCGATTTCAGCCACACCAGCCGCATCATCGACGAGAGCCGGGTGCGCAGTCGGCGCTTCCTGATGGCTGGGGAGCCCGAGCTCGGGGCCGCGTTGGACGAGCCCTCGATGGCCCTGGACGAGATCGATCAGGCGTCGAACGACAGCCAGAAGGAGGCCGTCCCGCTGACTGGCGGCTCGTAGCGGACCTCGTCCAGCTCCCCGGACCGGGCCACGCCGACGAACTCCGCGTCGGTGCGGACGCTGACGGTCAGCCCTGGTAGATGCCACACGGCACCGTCCAGGGCGTTGGCCGCCGAGACGAGGAACGTCGTGGGCTGCGGACCCCTCCGGGCGTGCGGCGCGCACGTCGTGACCAGCCCGTGCGGCTCGGCGCGGGCATCGACTGGGCCCGAGTGGACGAGTCGGATCCATCGGGTGCGCCCGTCGGGGTCCCGCCAATGAACGGTAGCCGGGTGGTACTGGCCCCAGCCGGGCCAGCGCCGCCGGCCGCGCTCGGCGCCGATCATCAGGTCCGCGCCCAGCCAGGCGCTGGCGATCCGCTCGGGGTCGGACGAGACGACGCGCTCGAGGTGGCGCTCCCCCACGAAGCGGCCGAGGCCGTCCCGTGCCGCGGCCGGGACACGGGCATCGAGAGCCGCGATCACCGGCGCCAGGGCGAGGTCGTGGGAGTGGGAGAACGGCCGGTTCAGCTCGGGCACGGGCGGGGCGGCGTCGGGCTCGACGGCCTTGATCCACAGGCCGAGCGCGGCCACGTAGCGGCGCATGTCCATCCCGTAGGCCCGGGTGTACGGCCCGGCGACGTTGCCGAGACCGGCGTGGTACCAGGGGGTCAGATCGGCCCACAGCTCGGCTTCGAGGCGACCGCCCCAGGCTCGCAGCTGTGATGAGCGCGAGTGCGAACGCCACAGGACGAGCGCGTAGAGGTCGATCCCGTAGTAGGTGGGCGAGTTCCACTCGTCGAGCGTCCCATGGAGATCGAAGCGCTCGACGGTTCGACCGGCCAGCTCCTCGCCTCGGCGTGTGAGCTCGGGCCGGTCGAGCAGGTACCCGGCCTGCACCTCGAGCCAGGCCCGCATGAGGGCGATGTTGGAGTAGCGCTCGTCCACCCGCTCCGGGGGCTCACCGTCCGCCGCCAGGGCGATGGACGCCACCATGGCGTCGACGGTCGTGGCGGGCAGGACGTCGCCGGCGAGGATGAGCGCCAGGGCGAACCCCGTGCCGACGAACTGGCGCCAGTTGGGGTCGAACCCGGCGTATTCCACGGCGCCCGGCTGGGGATCGGGGAACTCCCGGAACCGGGCGAAGGTGCCGTGCCAGGGGGCACCCTGATCGACGAGCTGACACCCGATGACAGCGCCGAGAGCGCGCGCCGCGTTCTCGACGTCGCCGTCGGCGCGCCGTCGCAGCAGACCGAGCGCGTACCAGACCGTCGGCGGTACCAGGTGAAGGCTGCGCGGAGGGAATAGCGCATCAAAGGAGCCGGGCGGGTTCCAGAGCATGGCGACGTCGTCGTCCCACCACGTCGTCATCCAGTCGAGCGCGTCCGCCCACACCCCCGAGGCCACGCCCGCCATGCTAAAGCCCGGTCGCCGCCCGTCCGCGGTCCGCTCGGCGCCGAGTACGGAACCCGAGTCTACGCTGGGCGACGCATGGCTGACTGGGCGACGATCACATCCGCGGCGACGGCCGGTGGGACGCTCATCCTCGCCGTCGCCACGTTCGCCTCGACACGCACGGCGAACCAGGCGGCGCGAATAGCCGAGCGTTCCCTCCAGGTCGGACTGCGACCGCTCCTCCTGCCGTCGCGGTTCGAGGACCCCGTGGTCAAGGTCAACTTCCTCGACGAGCACTTGATCCCCATACGCGGTGGCATGGGCGCGGTCGATGAGGCCGACGGCAACTTCTACATGGTCATGAGCGTGCGCAACGCGGGCTCCGGCCTGGCCATCCTCCACGGCTGGTTCCTGCCCCAGGAACCGCAGGAGCCGGAGGACCGGGCCGAGTGGGCGTCGACCATGACGCCGCCCGACCCCGAGCAGTTCCGCCGCCTGAACCGGGACATCTACGTGGCGGGGAACGACGTCGGGTTCTGGCAGGGCGCGCTCCGCGACTCCCAGGACCCCTGCTATCCGACTGTCCGCAAAGCCGTGGACGACCGCATTCCGCTCATGGTCGACCTGCTCTACGGCGACCAGGACGGAGGGCAGCGCACGATCAGCCGCTTCCGGCTCACGGTTCGAGGGGAGGGCCCGGAGCGGCTCGCATCCGTTGCCCGGCACTGGTTCCTCGATCGGGCCGACCCCCGGTAGGGGCGGCCGACAAGACGACTTGTGTGCCTTGCCGCTGGTCGGGCCCTCCACACCGGCGATCAGCCGTTGCTGACGATCCGCTCCGGCTCGACGAGGACGGCGGCACGACGCTCGGCGGCCATCACGCGGTCGTACTCGTCCCAGTCCTCGTGGGAACCGCCGGCACCCCGGAACACAGCCCGCAACAGACCGGGGACGTCGTCGGGCCGGACTTCGTCGACAGGGTCGTCGGGGCCGATGATCCTGACCGGGCCCTCGACGGCAACCCACTCCCAGCCGCTGCGGAACACCACGGTCGCCCGGCCGCTGCGGCGCAGATGCGACAGCTTGCGGGTACCACCCCCGGCGACGAGGCCGATGACCGGCCGGCCGGTCACCGGGTCCTCGACGAGGCCTGCGTTGACCAGTGAGGCGTGGACGGACCCGTCGGCACGGGCCGTGGCCACGACCGCCAGCCAGTTGTCCGCCGCGCCCAGGCGAAGGACGAGATCGAGGCTTGCCATGTGGTCCTCCTCAGGCGAATCTACCGGCCGCCATCGCCGTCGTCGGCGCGCCACTGGCGGTCGGATGGGATCTGCCTGAATCGACCCGGCAGGCCGGACGCGGCGTCGCCCGATTGCGTCGCACCCCCCGGAGCAGCCCTTCGTCGCAATAGCTTCGGGTCACGGCCAAGAAGCCGCCCACGAGCGTGTGGCGGCTGGGAACCACGAGCCAGCGCCGCTCCCAGGCGGGGGCGAACTTGTCCTTGTAGTGGCGTAGGGAGGCGGTGGGATAGACCGACTCGGCCAGCCTGCCCCTGCCCACGGGCACGCATGCGAGGCTCGCCCGCTCGACTCCGGCGGCTCCGAAGCCGATCAGGCT
>DATBBR010000022.1 GCA_036270875.1 Acidimicrobiales bacterium | reverse complement strand
AGCCCCGGCCTTGGCGATGGCGAGCACCTCCGACGGCGACAGGTACGCGGCGCTGACACGAGCCGGCGCGGTGGCGAACGTGCAGTAGGCGCAGCGATCCCGGCACAGTCTGGTCAGGGGGACGAACACCTTGGGGGAGTACGTCACCCGGTGGCCATGGGCGCCGTCGCGTCGCCGGCCAGCGGCCGCCAGCACCTCCTCGAGCGGCGCGGCCACCAGGTCCGTTCGCATAGGCGTCACCTTAGAGGCGCGGCGCCGCCTCCCGGTCCACGAGCCAGACCACCCGCTCGGCAGTGACCCGCGCCGCCGGCAGGTCCGCGCCGTCGACCACCGCCTGGAGCGCCTCCCGCTTGGACTCGCCCGCCACCGTGAACAGCACCAGCCGTGAGCGGGCGATGCCCGAGAGGGTGAGGGTCATCCGGGGATAGGGATTGCGCGAGCTGGGGTCGGAGTTCACGCAGACGAGGCGGCCCGGGTCGGCGTCGAGCGCAGGGGAGCCGGGGAAGAGCGAGGCGGTGTGGCCGTCGGGGCCCAATCCCAGATGCGTCACGTCGAACCGCCCGACTTCGCCCACCCGGAGCTGGTAGGGATCGGGGCCCTCCTCGCAGCGCATGGGGTACACGGCATTGGCGGCCC
Source organism: Acidimicrobiales bacterium (assembly GCA_036270875.1). Classification (NCBI taxonomy): domain Bacteria; kingdom Bacillati; phylum Actinomycetota; class Acidimicrobiia; order Acidimicrobiales; species Acidimicrobiales bacterium. The sequence continues at coordinate 31,143 of DATBBR010000022.1, read as the reverse complement.
CCACCCGCTCGAGGAGCGCCTCCCTGACCAGCCGCTCGTTCGAGTCGGGACTGTCCGGGGGGACGCAACGCTCGTCGCCCCAATAGATGTCGACGGCCCACCAGTCGATGCGCTGGGCTCCGTCGATCGCCAGCCGCTCGTAGCACTGCCGCGCCGTCTCTCCGCCCGACAGGGCCATGGCGAACGATTCACCAGCACGGTGCTCGAACGCGTCGATCACGCGTTCCGCGAATGCTCCGGGGACGTCATCGACCACCACCAGCTCGCCGTTCATCGGTGCGTGCCCAACGCCGCCCCGATCGCCATCTCGTAGATCCGATCATGCCTGACGCAGGTCAGCGCCTCGGCCAAGGCGGCCGCGAGCGGGTCCTCGGGAAGCGTCACGGCATCCTGGCGCCGGGGGCCACCCTCGATCTCGGCCACGGCCGTCAGGAAGCCGTCGTCCTCCTCCCTGGCGACGCTGAAGCGCCCGATGCCGCCGCCGCCAGAGGCGACGAGCGTGATGGTCGCATCGCTCGCCGATCGACGGGAGACGGACGAGGCGGGCAGCTCGAGCCGATCCTCCAGCCAGCCGGCCAGCAGCATGGCCGAGCCGGGCCGGGCGGCGACCTCGGCCCTGTCCACCACGCCGGCAAAGTGCCTGAAGTCGCCGGCGTCGAAGAGGGTCACAAGCAGTCGCCGCCACGGCGTCAGTCGGATCCACGACAGATCGATCAACGGTCGGCGTTGGGCGAGCTCGAGCAGTCGCGAGAAGACATCGGCGACGGGCCCGTCGGCGGTATCGCCTGCCGTCGGGCCGCCCTCGCCCGGCTGGGGCGGAGATTCGACCACGACGACGTCCGCGGCGCCGACGAGCGGTTCGGCGGGATCAGGGACGGCGGACGGGTACCAGACGGTGACGGGCAGGTCCCCGAGGGTCAGGGGCTCGACCAGCGAGTCGAGGTGGTCGCCAGCCGGTCCCCCCACCTTGATCTGGACCTCCTCCCACCAGACCGGACAGGCGTCCACCGTGGCGTGGTAGAGGCGGACCTGCGCATCGACATGCGGATCCGCTGCGGAGTCCGGCATGAGGATGACGGTGCGGCCCGGGTTGCGTCCGCCGAGCTGCCGCATGGCGTTGCGGGCACGTGCTGCGTCCGCGTCGTCTTCGGCGACGACGACGAGGTTGATCGTGCTGATGCGGGTCGCGGCGCGTTCCTCACCACGTCGCAGGTCGAGCAGGGCGTCGTCGACCTGACCGATGCCGACGCCTCGGCCGGACCACGAGGCCATCGGCGTCGGCTCGCTCGGCTGCGACACGGCCCCTGCCGCCTGGGGCGCTACGGAGTCCGCCACCGTCTCTGGTCGCGCTCGAGCAGCAGGTCTGCTTCCTTGGGTCCCCACGTTCCGGCCTCGTAGCTCGACAGCGGAGGGTTGCCACGGGCCCAGGACTCCAAGATCGGGTCGACGATACGCCAGGCCTGATCGACTTCGTCGGCACGGATGAAGAGCGTCGGGTCGCCCACCATGGCGTCCAGGAGGAGGCGCTCGTACGCCTCGGGCGTCTCTTCGAGGAAGGCGGCGCCGTAGGAGAAGTCCATGGACACCGTCCGTACCCGAAACGTCTGTCCCGGCACCATGGCCCCGAAACGCAGGGTGATCCCCTCGTCGGGTTGAATCCGCATGACGAGAGAGTTGGGCTCCAGGCCCTCGGCCAGGTGACCCTCGAAGGACAGGTGCGGCACCGTGTGGAACTGCATGGCCACCTCGGTGACCCGCTTGGGCAAGCGCTTGCCCGTGCGCACGTAGACCGGGACGCCCGCCCAGCGCCAGTTGTCGACGTTGAGGCGCATGGCCACGTACGTCTCCGTGGTGCTGTGCGGATCGACACCCTCCTCCTGGCGGTACCCGACGACCTTCTCGCCCTCGACCCAGCCTTCCTCGTACTGGGCGCGGACCACGTCGGTGGCCACGATCTCGGGGGTGGGGATCACGACGGCCCGCAGCGCCTTCACCTTCTCGTCCCTGATGCCCTGACCGTCGATCCGCACGGGCGGCTCCATGAGCGTCAGAGCCATCACCTGCATGACGTGGTTCTGCACGATGTCGCGCAGGGCCCCGGCCGTCTCGTAGAAGCCACCGCGGTGCCCCACACCCAAGCTCTCCGCCACCGTGATCTGCAGGTGGTCGACGTACCGCCGGTTCCAGATCGGCTCGTAGATGGCGTTGGCGAAGCGCAGGGCAAGGACGTTCTGGACTGTCTCCTTCCCCATGTAGTGGTCGATCCGGTAGACCTGCTCCTCCCTGAAGGATCTGTGTATCGCCTGGTCGAGCTTGGTGGCCGACGCCAGGTCGCGTCCGAACGGCTTCTCGACCACCAGACGGACGAAAGAGCCCGGGCCGGCCGGCCGGTTCAGTCCGTGCTTGCGGAGCGCCCCGGCCACCTCGCTGAAGACGGCCGGGATGGTGGCCAGGTAGTAGATGCGGTTCCCTGCGGTACCGACGTTCTCGTCCAGGTCGCTGAGGACGCTCTTCAGCTTGTCGAAGGTGTCCGGGTGGCCGTAGTCGCCCGCAACGTAGCGAAACCGCGCCACCGCGGCCTTCCACTCCGGTCCTGCATCCGGTACCGACTCGATGGCGATCCTACGGAAGTCGTCGTCGCTCAGCTCGGAACGGGCCACACCGACGACGGCAAAGGTCGAGCCCAGCGCCCGGCGCCGGCTCAACCGGGCAAGGGCCGGGAGGATCTTCCGCGAGGTCAGGTCGCCGGAGGCCCCGAAGATGACCAAGGCGACCGGGGGCGCCCGCCGAGCGCCCTCCAGACCCTCGGCCAAGCGGCTGGCGGCGTCGGCCTCGCGCGCGCCGACCTCGGTGCTCATTCGGTCCATCCCTTCCTCGCCGCCACGGGTGTCATCTACCGCCCGCTGTTGAGGGCGTTCGCCTTGTCGGTGAGCCGCTGCAGGAGCTCGTCGAACGACTTGGCGAAGGCGGCCACGCCCTCGTCCTCCAGTCGCTGGGAGACATCGGCTATGTCCACGCCTAGTTGTGCGAGGTCGTCGAGGACCTGCTGTGCCTCGCCGAGCGCCTTGTCGACGGTTCGGGCCACCACGCCATGGTCGAGGAAGTCCTCGAGAGTGGCATCCGGCATCGTGTTGACCGTGTCGGGACCGATGAGGTTGTTCACGTACACCAGATCGTCGTAGCGCGGGTTCTTGGTGGACGTGGACGCCCACAGCGGCCGCTGGACGTGCGCGCCCTTGGCCGCCAGGGCCTCCCACCGGGCGCCGGAGAACCGTTCCTTGAACAGCTTGTAGGCGAGCTTGGCCTGAGCAACGGCCGCCTTCCCCCGAAGGGCGAGGGCCGACTCGGCCCGAGCGCCCCCCTCCTGGTCGGCCAGGGCCTCCAGACGGCGGTCGACCTCGGTGTCGACGCGGCTCACGAAGAACGACGCCACACTGGCCACCCGGGACAGGTCCGCCCGCCCGGTCGCGGCCAGCTCCTCCAGCCCGGACAGGTACGCCTCGATGACGTCGTCATAGCGATCGAGGCTGAAGATGAGCGTGACGTTGATGTTGCGGCCCTCGCCGATCATCTTGCGGATGGCCGGAACTCCCTCGGCCGTCGCCGGGATCTTCACGAACAGGTTGGGGGCCTCGATCCGGCCGTGCAGCGCTCGGGCAGCCTCGATGCTGGCGTCGGTGTCGTGGGCGAGCGCGGGAGCCACCTCCAGGGAGACGAACCCGTCCGTGCCACCGCTCGAGTCGTACAGCGGTCGCAACACGGCGAGCGCCTTGGTGACGTCGTCGATGACCAGCTCCCAGTAGGCGTCTTCGACGGCCATCCGCGCCGTCAGGGAGCGAAACTGCTCGTCGTAGTCGTCACCGCCCTCGATGGCCTTGGCGAAGATGGTCGGGTTGGACGTGACTCCTCGCACGCCCAGGTCGGCCAGCTCCGCCAGCCGGCCGCTCGTGAGGAACGATCGCTTGAGGTTGTCGATCCATGGACTCTGTCCCTGCTGGTCGAACAGGTCGTGCAGCTTGGTCATCGGTCGTCCTCTCTGCCCCTTCGCCGGCCTCCCGGCCGGCTCTGTGCCCCTTTGCCGGCCTCCCCGGGCCGTCTCTGACTCCCGGTGGTCATATCCGGGCGACCGGACCCGGCACCGATACGTAGCCTCCGCCGCCGTCCCTCAACCCTACCCAGCGGGCGCCTGCTCACGCCCTCCGTCCACCTCCTGGAGGAGGGCGATGGAGGCGGTGAAGCCGTGGAGGAAGTTTCGCCCTCCCACGGGGCCGAGCTCGCCGGCGGCGAAGAAGCCGGCCATGGGGACCTCGCCCACGGTGTCGGCCAGGGCGCCGGCGTCGTGGTGGGGACTGCCGAACAGGCGGGTGCCGCGGCCGTTGCAGGTGAACATGAGGGCGGCGTCCGCCTCGCGCCCGCTGAGCAGGCTTCGCAGGTCCTCGTCGGCGGCGACGGCGTCCCGAAGGTGGAACTGGACGGTCGTGCCCAGCTCGACCACGTCGTTCACGGCGATGGCCCCCGCGGCCCGGTCGGCGCCGATCACGTTGCGGACGAGGAAGTCACCCCGGCCGAACTCGGCCTTGTGCTCGTCGATGACACGGCCCAGGTGGAGGCCGCCGGCGTTGATGAGGGCGACATCTCGCTCCGCCAGCTCGCGCCGGGCGAGGTCGACCAGACGGTCCAGGGCGGGCTGCCCACCGAGCTCGTAGACGACATTGCCCTCGGCCCGGGTCACTGCCAAGGGATGTCCGACCGGACGACAGCCCTGGGAGACGACGGAGGCCAACTCGACGCCGGGCCCGAGCAGGGCGCCCACGGCGCCGCCGACGCGCACACTCTCGTCCAGCACGAGCCGGTTGCCACCAGGACCCCGCGCGGCCGACGCCATGCCACCGATCACCGGCAGGCCCGGGTGCGCCTGTCCGACCCAGTCGATGAACGCCTCGACCGGAAACGTAAACGGGTCGGCCACGAGGAACAGCGCGGCGGGGTCGAACGGCACCTCGTCGGGCCACCCGCTAACGGCCAGGTGCCGACCCTCGTCGAGGTCGCCAGCGCCGCCAACACCTCCGCCGGAGGCGGCGACGTCGAGGCCGACCGGAACGACAGGTCCGAACCGGCCCGCCCACAGGCACACCGCAGGCCCGCCCTCGACCTCGCGGTTGACGCCCGCCACCGACTCGGCGGCACAACCGACCAACGTGCGCGGCTCGAGGATGGCCCGAACGGCGCCGGCTGCATCCTCCAGGGCGCCCGCGTGGGGCGGGGTGACGAAGACCACGACCAGGTCGGGGGCCACACCGACCGTCTCGAGTGCCTGGCCCGCGACCTCTCCCGTGGCGTGGGCGGTGACGGGATGCTCGGAGATCGCGGAGGCGAACGGCACCGCCTCTCACCCTACTGGCGTGGACCGTCCCGGAAATCCGCGGCGGCCGGCTCGGTGTTCGTCGCCTCCGTCGCCCGGCGCGGCGTCGGACCCTGCGCCATCACCGACGGTGTGCCCGGCGCGCTCAGCCGACCGCTTGTCGCTCCTCGTCCGGATGACCCATCTCGTCCCGCCGGCCGCTCTTGAGCTTCACGTCGTCGTGGCGGATGGACGCCAGACGTGTGCGCTCGAGGGCTCGCACCGCCCACCACGCAGGGTCGATCTGCCCTCGCTCGAGCGCGAACCGGGCCGAGGTCGGCGCCGCGTGATGATTGTTGTGCAGCCCTTCGCCCAGGGTGATCAAAGCCAGCCACTGGTTGTTGCGAGCGAGGTTGTCGTAGGGCCGCCGTCCCCAGGTGTGACCGATGGCGTTGATGGCGGCGCTCAACATCAGGTAGGAGACGGCGTGCACGGCGGCGGCGACCAGCGCCAGCTTCCATCCGAGGATCAGCCACAGCACGAGGTAGCCCAGCGTCAGGCCGACCAGGGCGTGGTCGAAGAGCACACGGTCCCAGGCGTCGCGCGGCAGGTCGCGGGCGTAGCGGCCAACCGTCGCCTCCTCCCGAGCCACCCGGCGGTACATCATCACGTTGCCGAATTGCACGGCGGCGTAGCCCTCGAGGATGGGAGAGTGCGGATCGCCCTCGACGTCGGTGAAGGCGTGGTGCTTGCGGTGCACGGCGACCCACTGACGGGGCCGGATACCGGTGGTGATCCAGGTCAGGAAGCGGGCGATGGCGCTCGCCACCGGCGACAGCGTCATGGCCCGATGGGCCAGGCTCCGATGGAGATAGACGGTCGTGACGAGGATCGCCAGCTGGCAGGTGAGCAAGCCGAGGAGAACAGCGAGGAGCACGCGGGGCACAGGGTCACGGTAGCAGGTGCACCCTCGCACAACCGACGACCAGGCGCTGGTCACAGGCATTGTTTGCTTTGATGTCGGCTGATGGTTGCCAAGCGTTGCCAAGTGGTCGCCAGCTCTCCCGGCGCCTGGTCGCCGCCCCGCCGCAGGCGGAGAGGGCTTGTCCGACGGCCCTCGGATAGCTTCGCTGTCCGTGACACCCACCGACCAACGGATCCAGGTCCCGCCCAACTGCGACCTCACCTTGGGAATGGTGTGCCTGGACAAGTCGCAGCCCGGGAGGACGGTGTGGCGCATGCTCGCTGACGAGCGCTTCGCCAACCCCACGGGCGTCTTGCAGGGCGGGTTCGTGACCGCGTTCGCCGACTCGGCCATGGGGGCGGCGTCGCTTACCTGGGCCAGGGAGCGCAAGGTCTTCTCGGCCAACGCCGAGCTCAAGATCAGCTTTTTCAAGCCGGCGCGCGTCGGGTCGACGTTGACCTGCTCGGCGTCGGTCGTCTCGGGTGGGTCCCGTGCCGCGTTCGTCGAGGCCGAGATCACCGACGACGGGGACCGCCTGCTCGCCAAGGCCACATCCACCTACCTGCTCACGCCTCGCTCGTGACGGCGGGCAGGGAGGCGCTCCCGATCCCGATGTTCCCCCTCGGCACCGTGCTCTTCCCCCACATGGGCCTGCCGCTGCACGTCTTCGAGGCGCGTTACCGCGCTCTCACCCGGGACTGCCTCGAGGCGAGCGGGGAGTTCGGTGTCGTGCTCATCGAGCGGGGATCCGAGGTCGGCGGGGGAGACACCCGCTTCGGTGTGGGCACGGTGGCCGTGATCGCCGAGGCGGCGGAGCTTCCCGACGGACGGTGGGTGCTGCTGGCGACCGGCACCCGGCGCATCCGGGTGACGGCCTGGTTGCCGGACGACCCCTACCCGGTCGCCCTGGTCGAGGAGCTAGCCGACTCCCCCGTCCGGCCGGCCGACATGGAGCACCTCGAGCTGGCCTCGCGGGCCGTGCGTCGGGCACTGGCACTCCAGACCGAGCTGGGCGACCAGCCCGCCGTGCCGGCGACAGTGTCCCTGGACGACAACCCCGAAATCGCAGCCTGGCAGCTGTGTGCGATTGCGCCCGTCGGACCCGTCGACCATCAGCGCCTCCTGGAGACGCCGGACGTGGAGCCCCGCCTGCGGCTGCTGGCCGAGCTGGCCACGGCGGCGGCCGACCTTCTCGGCTACCGCCTCTCCGGAGGCGCTCCCGGCTAGGGGAGCTCTGCCAGAGCCCTAATGCTTGCGTCTCTACCGGTGCGGGGGATAGTAAGGCTGAGCCAATCGGAGGAGTGCATGCCCGAGACCAGCGAAGACGAGGCGCTTCCGGCGCTCGTGTCCGAGCTCAAGGACCTCGTGCTCCAGTACCTCCGGCAGGAGACGCTGGAGCCGATCAAGGCCCTGGGCCGCTTTGTCATCTTGGGAGTTGTCGGCTCGGTGGTCCTCGTCACCGGCCTCACCCTGCTCCTGGTGGGCCTGCTGCGGGGCCTCCAGGAAGAGACAGGGACGACCTTCACCGGCAACCTCACCTGGGTGCCGTACGGTATCTGTGCCCTCACCGGCCTGGTGGTGGCCGTGCTGGCTGCGGCGGCCATCACCCGAGGGCGCGGCAAGTCCCGGGCCAAGAGAGGAGCGGGGGCATGAGCGCGTCGCACGCGGATGAGCGGGTCACGCCCAAGGACATCGAGAGCAAGCTGCGGCAGATCCGTGGTCAGTTCGAGGAGACCACCGAGTCGGCCCGTTCGGGCCTGGTCGCGGCCGGCGTCGTCGGGGCGGTGGTGCTCGTCACGGTGGCCTACGTGCTCGGTCGTCGGCGGGGCCGCCGCCGGTCGACCGTCGTGGAGATCCGGCGGGTCTGAGGTGATCGAGCGCCTGCTCCGCAGCCTGATCCGGACGGGCATGCGACGCGGTGTGCTCGGGGGAAGCCGGTCGTGGGCGATGGTTTGGCTCGCCGCCTTCGCCATCCGGAAGTGGGGCATCCGCCGCGAGGAGGTCGTCTACTCGGAGACCCTCGAGCCAGGTGGGCGCCTGACGATCGTGCACGAGGAACCCCCGGACAAGCACAAGGGACGGCGGGCGGGTCGTCGTTGAGCAACCGATTCGCGGTCGGCGACCGGGTCCTGCTGCTCGACTCGAAGCGCCGCCGTCATCTGGTGACGCTGGCCGACGAGGGCCGGTTCCACAGTCATTCGGGAATCGTCGACCACGCCCAGCTGATCGGCCGTCCCGAAGGGAGCACCGTGCGATCGACCGCCGGGGCCCGGTACGTGGCCCTGCGGCCGACACTGTCAGAGCTGGTGCTGGAGATGCCCCGCGGCGCCCAGGTCATCTATCCGAAGGACCTCGGGGCGATCCTCATGACGGCGGACATCTTCGCGGGGGTCAGGGTGCTCGAGGCGGGCGTCGGCTCGGGCGCCCTGTCGATGGCCCTCCTCCGCGCCGGCGCCGAGGTCGTCGGCTACGAGTTGCGGCCGGACTTCGCTGCTCGAGCGGCGGCAAACGTCGCCCAGCTCCTCGATCGGCAGCACGCCGGCCGCTTCCGGGTGGAGGAGCGCGACATCTACGAGGGCATCGCCGAGGCCGGCGTCGACCGGGTGGTGCTCGACCTCCCCGAGCCCTGGCGAGTCGTCGGCCACGCCGAGGCCGCCATGCACCCCGGCGGCATCCTGGTCGCCTATCTGCCCACGATCGGCCAGGTGACGCAGCTGCGGCAGACCCTGGCCGCCAGCTCCTTCGGGCTGGCCGAGACCGTCGAGGTGCTCCAGCGGACCTGGCACGTGGAGGGCAGGTCTGTCCGTCCCGACCACCGCATGGTCGGCCACACCGGCTTCCTCACCCACGCCCGCCTGTTGGTGGCCGAGGACGGCACCGGCGGGAGCCCTGCGTCGAGCTGACGGTCGACCGGCTGTCGCGACTCGGCTCGGCTGTGACCAATGACCGCCGTGGTGCGTCTGTCCCGCACGCCGGGCCGGCGCGCACGACGACAGCCTGGTGGACGGGACTACAGGTGATCGGGCTGTCGAGGCCCGTCGTTCGAGCTCGGCCTCAGGCCTTCTCGACGAAGATGCACTCGCCGGGACACTCCTCGGCCGCCTCGACGACAGCGTCCTCGAGATCGGACGGCACGGTGGCCATACCCTCGGCGCCACCAGGCTCGTTCAGGACCTTGTCGTCCTCTTTGACGTAGGCCAAGCCATCGTCCAACAGGGTGAACACGGCCGGCGCGATCTCCTCACAGAGACCGTCGCCGGTGCAGAGATCCTGGTCGATCCAGACCTTCATCAGCATGCCTCTCGGGACGTCGCGGTCAATTGCTGAACCTAACGATCCGGACCGGCAGTGTCAATTTCCACGGCTAGGACGGGGGAAACTTGCCGGAGGCTCCAGGACCGGGAACAAAGTCCAGGCCCAGGGTATAGCGGCCGGGTGCGCGTCTGACCGCATGACACCGGTGTATGTTCGCTTTGTGAGGTGAGAGGAGGTGGTTCCGACGGCAGACTCCGAGTCCCAGCGTCGGCTCGCCGCCTACGAGCGAGACATGGCTCAGCTCCGGGAGCAGGCGAGCGTGCTGGAGGACGAGATCGTCACGCTCCGCCGCCGGCTCCAGGATGCGCCCAAGCGGGTGCGGACCCTCGAGGAGAAGCTGCTCGAGACCAAGGGCCAGCTGGCTCAGGCCGTGTCCCAGAACGAGAAGCTGACCTTCACGCTCCAGCAGGCGAGGGAGCACATCGCCACCCTGCGCGAGGAGGTGGAGAAGCTCACCCAGCCGCCTTCCGCCTATGGGACCTACCTGGCCCGCAACGATGACGGCACGGTCGACGTCTTCTCCGGGGGCCGCAAGGTGCGCGTCTCCCTCCACCCCGAGCTCGTCGCCGAGGATCTCAAGCGGGGCGACGAGGTCGTCCTCAACGAGTCGTTGAACGTCGTGCTGGCGCGCAGCGCCGACCTCTCGGGTGAGGTCGTCACGATCAAGGAGCTGCTGGAGGACGGCCGGCGGGCAGTGGTGCTCGGGCGGGCCGACGAGGAGCGCGTCGTCGACCGCGCCGAGACCCTGATGGAGATGCAGCTCCGGGCGGGGGACTCGGTCCTCCTGGACCCGCGGACCGACCTGCTCCTGGAGCGGCTTCCTCGGCCCGAGGTCGAGGAGCTGGTCCTCGAGGAGGTACCCGACATCTCCTACGCCGACGTCGGGGGCCTCGACGACCAGATCGAGTCCATCACCGACGCCGTCGAGCTCCCGTTCCTCCACCGGGAGCTGTTCGTCAAGCACCGGCTGCCGGCTCCCAAGGGCGTGCTCCTGTACGGGCCTCCCGGGTGCGGCAAGACGCTGATCGCCAAGGCCGTCGCCAACTCCCTGGCGAAGAAGGTCGCCGAGCAGTCGGGGGACCGCCAGGCCCGCAGCTACTTCCTGAACATCAAGGGCCCGGAGCTGCTCAACAAGTACGTCGGCGAGACCGAGCGTCAGATCCGCCTTGTCTTCCAGCGGGCGCGGGAGAAGTCCGAGGAAGGCGTGCCGGTCATCGTCTTCTTCGACGAGATGGACTCCCTGTTCCGTACCCGCGGCTCGGGCATCAGCTCCGACATGGAGTCGACGGTCGTTCCCCAGCTCCTGGCCGAGATCGACGGTGTGGAGGCCCTGCGCAACGTCATCGTGATCGGGGCGTCGAACCGCGAGGACCTCATCGATCCCGCCATCCTGCGCCCTGGCCGGCTCGACGTGAAGATCAAGATCGAGCGGCCGGACGAGGAGGCGGCTGCCCAGATCTTCTCCCGGTACCTGCAGTCCGACCTGCCCCTCGACGCCGAGGAGGTCACGTCACTGGGCGGGGGGGACCGCGACAAGACGGTGCGGCGCATGGTCGAGACCACGGTGGCGGCCATGTACCAGGCCGACGAGTTGAACCGCTTCCTCGAGGTCACCTACCAGAACGGGGACAAGGAGGTCCTCTACTTCAAGGACTTCGCCTCTGGCGCCATGATCGAGAACATCGTCCGTCGGGCCAAGAAGCTGGCCATCAAGCGAACCATCGCCCAACAGGGCGAGGGCATTCGCACCGACGATCTGCTCGACTCCATCAGGCAGGAGTACAAGGAGCACGAGGACCTGCCGAACACCACGAACCCCGATGACTGGGCCAAGATCTCGGGCAAGAAGGGCGAGCGGATCGTCTACGTTCGCACCCTGCTGTCCGAGGGCAAGGAGGCGACCGGTGGACGCTCCATCGAGCGCGTGGGGACGGGCCAGTACCTCTAGACAGCCGGCAGCGGCGGGGTTGAGCAGCCGCCAACTGCAGAGCGCGCCATTGGTGACGGCGCCGGGGTAGGGTCCGTCTGTGGCCATCCCCAAGGTGTGCGGCATCGAGACCGAGTACGGCATCCACTCCGTCGGGCCCGGCGAGGCCAACCCGATCGCCGCCTCCTCGGTGCTGATCAACGCCTACGTCGCCGAGCTTCAGCGCCGGGTGGGCTGGGACTTCGAGGACGAGAGCCCTGGCAACGACGCCCGCGGCTTCGCCCGGGAGGACGCCCCCGAGGTGGAGACGCACCTCGTCAACGCGGTGCTGACCAACGGGGCCCGGTATTACGTGGACCACGCCCATCCTGAGTTCTCGACCCCCGAGTGCTCGACGGCCATGGAGCTGCTCCGCTACGACAAGGCGGGGGAGCGGATCCTCACCCGATCGATGGAAGCGGCGGACCGGCTCCTCCCGTCCGGCGAGGAGATCGTGGTCTACAAGAACAACTCGGACCACAAGGGCAACTCCTACGGCACCCACGAGAACTACCTGATGAACCGGGCGGTGCCCTTCGCGAGGATCGTCCAGCACGTCGTGCCCCACTTCGTCTCCCGCCAGATCTACACCGGGGCGGGCAAGGTGGGCACCGAATCGTCAGCTGCAGGATCGGCGGACGTCACCTTCCAGCTCTCACAGCGGGCGGACTTCTTCGAGGAGGAGGTCGGCCTGGAGACGACGCTCAAGCGGCCCATCGTCAACACCAGGGACGAGCCCCACGCCGACGCGCAGAAGTACCGGCGCCTCCACGTGATCGTGGGCGACGCCAACCTGGCCGAGGTGGCGACCTTCCTCAAGGTCGGTGTGACGGCGATCGTCCTGGCCATGATCGAGGACGACTGGTACGGCGACCGTGACCTGTCACTGGCGACGCCCGTGCGGGCCATCCGTCAGGTCTCTCACGACCTCTCGCTGTCGCAGCCCCTGGAGCTGGCCGAGGGCGGCACGACCACCGCGCTCGGGATCCAGTGGGAGCTGTTCGAGCTCGCCCGCAAGTACGCCGACGACCGCGGCCTCGACTGCGTCGGCGACGAGGAGGCCGGCGAGGAGGTGCTCCGGCGCTGGGAGGCCACCCTCCACGCCCTCGAGACCGATCCCGCCAGCCTGGCCAACCAGCTCGACTGGGTGGCGAAGCGCCAGGTCATCGAGGGGTACCGGGACCGCCACGGGCTGGCGTGGTCCGATCACCGCCTGACCGCCATCGACCTGCAGTACCACGACCTGCGGCCCGGGCGGTCCCTTTTCGCCAGGATGCCGATGGAGCGGCTGGTCGACGAGGCCGATGTCGTCGACGCCGTGACCGAGCCGCCCCGGGACACCCGGGCCTACTTTCGGGGCCGGTGCCTGCAGCGGTGGGCGTCCTCGGTTGCCGCCGCCAACTGGGATTCTCTGGTGTTCGACCTCGGGTCGGACCCGCTGCGGCGGGTCCCCATGATGGAACCGCTGCGGGGAACCGCCGCGCATGTCGATACTTTGTTGGCGGGATGTTCGAGCCCGGCTGAGCTGTTGGAACAGTTGGGTTCCTAGGAGAGAAGTGGACGATGGCAGAACGTGAGCTGAAGAAGCGGCCGCAGACCCCACGAGACGAGGAAGTCGTCGAGGAGGCCGCGCCCACGTCCGACAAGGGCGAGAAGCTCAAGGCTGAGCTTGATGATCTCCTCGACGAGATCGACGAGGTGCTCGAGGACAACGCCGAGGAGTTCGTGCGCAACTACGTCCAGAAGGGCGGGGAGTAGCGCCACCTGCCCGGCCAGCCTCGCGGGCATGGCTGAGCCGGTAGGGTGCGCTCCGATGAGCCTGCCCATGTTTCCCCCGGCCGACGACCCGGGACCGAGCTTCACCGACCTGCTTCGCCGTAGCAGCCCGACCCAGTCCTTGGCGTATGCCCGCGACGTCGGGGCCCCGGCCGCGACAGGGCCCGAGATCCGCCACGGGACGACTGTGGCCGCCCTGCGCTACAGCGATGGTGTGGTGATGGCCGGCGATCGCCGGGCCACCGAGGGCTACTCCATCGCTCATCGGTCCATCGAGAAGGTCTTCCCGGCCGACCGTCACTCAGCCGTGGCCTTCGCCGGGGCGGCTGGGCCCGGCATCGAGATGGTGAAGCTCTTCCAGACCCAGCTCGAGCACTACGAGAAGGTCGAGGGCCTGGCGCTGAGCCTGGAGGGCAAGGCCAACCAGCTGGGCCAGATGATCAGGGGAAACCTGCCGATGGCCATGCAGGGGCTGGCCGTCCTGCCGCTGTTCGCCGGCTACGACCTCCGGCGCCGGACCGGCCGCATCTTCAACTACGACCTGACGGGCGGCCGGTACGAGGAGGACGACTACCACGCCACCGGATCCGGCGGTCGCGACGCCCGCACCACCATCAAGCTCGGGTACCGAGAGGGATTGGCCCGAGACGAGGCCATCGAGCTCGCCATCCTGGGCCTGTACGAGGCCGCCGACGAGGACATCGCCACGGGCGGCCCCGACGTGGTCCGCGGCATCTACCCGATGATCGCCACCGTGACCGCCGCCGGGTTCGAGCTGGCCGGCGACGCCGAGGTGGCCGAGCGGTTCGGGACGCTCATCGAGCGGAAGCGGTCGGAGGGCCAGCGACCATGACCATGCCCTTCTACGTGGCTCCCGAGCAGGTCATGAAGGACCGCGCCGACTACGCCCGCAAGGGCATCGCCCGAGGACGGGCGCTCGTCGCCTCGGTCTTCGCCGACGGGATCCTCGTGACCGCAGAGAACCCGTCCCGCTCGCTCCACAAGGTCAACGAGATCTACGACCGCATCGCCTTCGCCGGTGTCGGCCGGTACAACGAGTTCGACCAGCTCCGGGTGGCGGGCGTGCGCCATGCCGACACCAAGGGCTTTGCCTACAGCCGGGAGGACGTCGATGCCCGCTCGCTGGCGAACGTGTACGCGCAGTATCTGGGGCAGGTCTTCACCCACGAGATGAAGCCGCTGGAGATCGAGATCCTCGTCGCTGAGCTGGGGGTGGACGGTGCGGCCGATCAGCTGTACCACATCCTCTACGACGGCACCGTGGTCGACGAGGAGCGCTTCATCGTCCTCGGCGGCGAGGCCGAGGCCATCTCCGGGCGCGTGGAATCCTCGTGGGCCGAAGGATGGACCCTGGTCGAGGCGCTCCGGGCCGCGGTGGCCGCCCTGGCCGGTCCCGAGCGGACGCTCGGCGCCGACGAGCTCGAGGTGGCGGCGCTGGTGAGGGGCGACGGGCGACGCGCCTTCCGCCGCATCGAGGACGGCGAGCTGCAGGAGCTGCTCGTGGCCTCGCCGGCCTGAGCGGGCCTGAGCCGGGCCTGAGCAGGCCTGAAACGACGTGAGCGGCTTGCGCCGCCTCGCCACCCCGGGAACGGTACCGTGGCCGGGATGGAGCGGCGCATCTTCGGGCTCGAGAACGAGTACGGCGTCACCTGCACCCTGCGCGGGCAGCGTCGGCTGAGCCCGGACGAGGTGGCCCGCTACCTGTTTCGGCGAGTCGTCAGCTGGGGGCGGTCCAGCAACGTGTTCCTCGAGAACGGTGCCCGCCTCTACCTGGACGTGGGCAGCCACCCGGAGTACGCCACCCCGGAGTGCGATTCGATCTCCGATCTCGTCGCCCACGACAAGGCTGGTGAGCGGATCCTCGAGCACCTGCTGCTCTCGGCGGAGCAGCGCCTCCGGGAGGAGGGCATCCGCGGCGTCATCTACCTGTTCAAGAACAACACCGACTCGGCCGGGAACTCCTACGGCTGTCACGAGAACTACCTGACGAGTCGCCGGGACGACTTCGGGCACTACGCCGAGGTGCTGATCCCGTTCTTCGTCACCCGCCAGATCTACGCCGGAGCGGGCAAGGTGCTGCAGACGGCCCGCGGGGCGATGTTCTGCATCAGCCAGCGGGCGGAGCACATCTGGGAGGGCGTCTCCTCGGCGACGACCAGGAGCCGGCCGATCATCAACACGAGGGACGAGCCGCACGCCGACGCCGAGCGCTTCCGACGCCTCCACGTGATCGTCGGCGACTCGAACATGAGCGAGTACTCGACCTTCCTCAAGGTGGGAGCCACCAGCATCCTGCTCCGAATGCTGGAGGACCCTGCCGCCGTGCTCCGCGACATGACCCTGGAGAACCCCATCCGGGCCATTCGCGAGATCAGCCACGACACCTCCTGCCGGCGCCGCGTGCGCCTCGCCAACGGCAGGGAGGCCAGCGCCCTCGACATCCAGGGCGAGTACCTGCTCAGGGCCCGCCGGTACGCGGAGCAGAAGGGGCTCGACCCGCTCGAGGAGAAGGCCCTCGAGATGTGGGAGCACTGTCTCGAGGGGATCGAGAAGGACCCCTTCACCCTCGACCGGGAGTGTGACTGGGTGATCAAGCACCGCCTCATCGAGCGCTATCGCCAACGGCACGGCTTGTCGCTGTCGCACCCCCGGGTGGCGCTGCTCGATCTCCAGTACCACGACGTGAGTCGGGAGCGAGGTCTGTTCTACCGCCTGCAGAGCCGGGGCCAGGTCGAAAGGACCTGCGACGAGGACGCCATCGAGGCGGCGATCGACCGGCCGCCGCAGACCACGAGAGCACGGTTGAGGGGGGAGTTCATCAAGAAGGCCAAGGACCGTCGGCGGGACTTCACCGTCGACTGGGTCCACCTCAAGCTCAACGACCAGGCTCAGCGCACGGTACTCCTCAAGGACCCGTTCCGCGCCCGCGACGAGCGGGTCGAGAAGCTCATCGACGGGCTGTGACGTCCCGGTCCGCCGGCTCCCGGTGGCTCGCGCGCGCCATCGCGCGGTCGGCGCGCCTGGATTAGCCTGCGGCCACCGTGGCCATGACCGATCCCGGCCGCCAGCCGCCCCCCGACGAGCACCTCCCCGTGACCCCGTCACGCGGAGGGCGTCGCCGTTCCCCCCGCATGCGGACCTGGATCGAGTGGGTCGCCATCGTCGCCCTCGCCCTGTTGGCGGCCTTCGCCATCAAGACCTGGCTCATCCAGGCCTTCTACATCCCCTCGGCCTCGATGGTGCCCACCCTCCAGGTCGGCGACCGCATCCTCGTCAACAAGGTCAGCTACGACCTGCACGACATCCACCGCGGCGACATCGTGGTGTTCAGCCGCCCGCCCGCCGACAGCAGCGACCCTTCGGTCAACGACCTGGTGAAGCGGGTGGTGGGGCTCCCTGGCGACTCGGTGAGCTCGGTGGACGACGTGCTCTACGTCAACGGGCATCGTCAGTCGGAGCCCTATCTGCCGGCGGGGACGGTGAGCACGGGGAACTTCAGCCAGGCCCCCGGTTGCCAGCCGTCGGCCGCCAGCGACGCCAACCGGTCGTGCCTGGTTCCCCGGGGCGAGTACTGGGTGATGGGAGACAACCGGGGGGACTCCAAGGACAGCCGCGCCTTCGGACCGATCAAGGGCTCGCTGGTGGTCGGCCGGGTCGTGGTGCGGGTATGGCCCGTCACCTCGCTCCACCTCTTCTGAACCACCGAGATCGCGGCGGTCAGCTCGCCGCCGCGGCCAGCGCCGCCATCATGACCTCCACGTGGTCGCTGTAGACGGCGTCGATCCCCATGGCGACCAGCCGGGCGAGCGAACGCGCTCGCTGGGCGTCCCATGCCAACGCCGCCCGGCCGTGGTCGTGGAAGGTCTCCACCAGCTGGCGGCTCCATTCCCGACGGTGAAGGTTCACGGCGTCGATGCCCGCCTCGGCGAGCACGGCGGCCCGATGCGCCGGTCCCTCGCCCATGCTGGCAAGTCCGGTCGAGTCGACCAGGCGCAGCCGCGGCGACAGGGGACGCCATCGGGCCACCTGGCGCCAGCTCGGATGGCACAGCCACAGGCGACCGTCCGCACCGAGCCCGATCGCCTCCTGGACGACCGCGGGGGCGGCCGCGGGGTCCTTCACGTCGAGCGAGAGCTGGTAGTCGGTGCCGCAGGCCCGATAGAGGTCGCCGAGCGAGGGGACGGTTGGGGGCAACTCGTCCCGCCGCAGGTCGGCAAGGGCACGGCGGCGGCCACCGGCGCGCACGATCCCGTCGTGGTCCAGGACCGGGACGCCGTCGGCCGTGAGCCAGACATCGCTTTCCAGCCCGCTGGCACCGAGCTCCAGGGCCAGGCAGAAGGCCTCGATCGTGTTCTCGGGGGCCCGCGCCCTGGCACCCCGGTGGGCGAAGCCGATGGGGGACTGCGCACGCGTGCCCACGACCCCATTGTGGGCGCATTGTGCACAGATCGTGACGGCGCTCGACGGACTGGCAGCCTGGAGGGTGGGGGCGCCGATACACTTTTTCCGTGCTCAGTTTCGGGCCGGCGAAGATCCTGATCGTCCTGATGGTCGCCCTGATCGTGCTCGGGCCCGACAAGCTGCCGCAGATGACCCGCCAGGTCGGCAAGGCGTGGGGCGACTTCCGTCGGTTCCGAGAGCACCTCGAGGACGAGGTCAGGGGCGCACTGGGGGAGGACCTGGTCCAGCCCTTCACACCGCCGTGGCACGTCACGGGCTCGTCCGACGCGCCGAGCCCCTCGGCTGTCGACGGGGCGACCGCCGACGGCGCCGCTCCCGAGGGTGCGACCACGCCCGACGGATCCGCCTCCGGCGAAGGTGCCCAGGACCGGGCTCCACCCCAGCACCCCGGGCAGCTGGCGCCGCTCCCGCCGGCGACCGGATCCGCCCCGTCCGCCGCCCACGGGGGCTGGGATCCCGGCCTGGCCCCGGACGATCCCAGTCTCAACTAAGGCGCCACCGCGGGTGTTGCCATGGCCATAAAGCTGCCCCGTCTCAAGACCAAGCATCCGCACCCGGATGCCATGACGCTGGTCGAGCACCTGACCGAGCTGCGACGGCGGCTCGTGATCTCGGTCCTCGCCGTCGCCGCCGGCGCGGTGGTGGCCTTCGCCCTGTACAACCACATCCTCTCGTTTTTCGTGCACCCGTACTGCCAGACGGTGGGCCCCCACCACTCATGCCAGCTGTTCGTCACCGGCCCGCTGGACGGGTTCTCGATACGCCTCAAGATCGCCGCCTACGGGGGCCTGTTCCTGGCCTCGCCCGTCGTGCTGTACCAGCTGTGGCGCTTCGTCACGCCTGGCCTCAACCCCAACGAGAAGCGGTATGCCATCCCCTTCGTGACCGCCTCGATCACACTCTTCGTGGCAGGCGCGGGCGTGGCCTGGCTGACCTTCCCCCACGCCCTGTCCTTCCTCACCGCCGTCGGCGGTCCCACGCTCTCGCAGATCTACAGCCCCGCCAACTACCTCAGCCTCATCATCTTGTTGATGGTCGCCTTTGGCGTGGCCTTCGAGTTCCCAGTGCTGCTGGTGTTCCTCGAGCTCGCGGGTGTGCTCAGCCCGGCTCAGCTCTCGCGCTGGCGCCGCAAGGCCATCGTCATACTGTTCGCGGTCGCCGCCGTCGTCACGCCGAGCTCGGACCCGTTCTCCATGCTGGCCCTCGCCATACCGATGTGCGTGTTCTACGAGGTGTCCATTCTGATCGGCAAGCTGCTCAAGCGGTCAGCGGCACCGACCGGCGGTACGTGATCCGACGATGACAGCCCCGAGGGCGGGCTTCCTTTCGACCCTCGGCTTTCCGCTCGACCCCTTCCAGGTGCGGGCGCTGGACGCCCTCGACGAGGGCCGTTCGGTCCTCGTCGCCGCACCGACGGGGTCGGGAAAGACCGTGGTCGCCGAGTACGCCGTGGCCAAGTCCCTGGCCGAGGGGGGCAAGGCCTTCTACACGACGCCGCTCAAGGCCTTGTCGAACCAGAAGTACGGCGACCTCGTCCGCCGCTACGGCCCGGATCGCGTCGGGCTGCTCACCGGGGACAACTCGATCAACGGCGACGCCCCCGTGGTCGTCATGACCACCGAGGTCCTGCGCAACATGATCTATGCCGGATCGCCCGCCCTCACCGGCCTGCGCTGTGTCGTCCTCGACGAGGTCCACTACCTCCAGAACCCCTACCGGGGAGCGGTCTGGGAGGAAGTCATCATTCACAGTCCCGCCGAGGTCAAGCTCGTGTGCCTCTCGGCCACGGTGTCGAACGCCGAGGAGTTCGCCGACTGGATCTCCACCGTGCGGGGTGACACGGCGGCGATCATCGAGGAGCGCCGACCGGTCGCCCTCAACCAGCTGTACATGGTGGGCGACCGTCGCAGCGAACGCCTCCATCTGCTGCCGACCTTCGTCGACGGCCGACCAAATCCGGCAGCGGCCGCGCTCGAGGGCGCGACGCAGGGCCGCCGGCCGTACGGCCGCCCCCGGAGCCGGCTGTACACGCCCTGGCGGTCCGAGGTGGTCGAACGGCTGGGGGAGGAGTCGATGCTGCCCGCCATCTACTTCATCTTCAGCCGGGCCGCCTGCGACGACGCCGTGCGCCAGTGCCTCGCCGACGGTGTGCGGCTGACGACTCCCGAGGAGCGACGCCAGATCAGGGCGATCGCCGAGGCCAAGGTCGAGGCCCTATCGGACGACGACCTGCGGGTGCTCGGCTACGGCGCCTGGCTCAGCGGACTGGAGGCTGGCCTCGGCGCCCATCACGCCGGTCTCGTGCCCCCGTTCAAGGAGGCCGTCGAGGCCTGCTTCGGCGCCGCCCTGGTGAAGGTGGTCTTCGCCACCGAGACGCTGTCGCTCGGCATCAACATGCCGGCCCGATCGGTGGTCATCGAGAAGCTCACAAAGTTCACCGGCGAGCGGCACGAGACCCTGACACCGGGGGAGTACACCCAGCTCACGGGCAGGGCCGGACGGCGGGGCATCGACGAGGTGGGCTACGCCGTCGTGCTGTGGAATCGCTTCGTGCCCTTCTCCCAGGTGGCGGGGCTGGCGTCGACCCGCACCTACGCGCTCACGTCCTCGTTCCGACCCACCTACAACATGACGGCCAACCTGGTCCGTCGGTACCCGTCGGACCAGGCCCACCACCTGCTCAATCTCTCCTTCGCCCAGTACCAGGCCGACGCCGACGTCGTGCACCTCGAGGCACAGCTGGAGCGCACGGCCGCGGCGCTGGCCGACGCCCGGCGGGCAGCGAGCTGCGACCGCGGCGACATCGAGGAGCTTCGGCGCCTCGACCGCGCCGCCCGTCGCTCTGTTGCCGGAAGCGGCGAGCGGGCGCCCGCGCCAGCGAGCCTCCGAGCCGACATCCAGGCGGCACTCGATCGCGTCCGGCCCGGCGATGTGCTGCGCGTGCCCAGGACCGTCGCCAACGGGCCCGTCGCGGTGATCACGACGGCCAGGCGCCGCGGTGGGGACGTTCGCCTGGGAGGCGTGACCGCTGACACCCGCAAGGTGCTTCTCCGTCCGGCCGACTTCGACGCTCCACCCCGCCCCGTCGCCCGCATCGAGCTCCCGGTGCCGTACGACCCGTCGACCGCCCGTTTCGTGCGCCAGACGGCCGCCGCCCTGCGCCGACTCGACCTCGACGACACCGCCGGCCCGGCGAGCCGGCCCGAAGAGGACGCCGGCGCCGGGCGAGACGGGTCCGATGTCGTGTCCTCGCATCCCGTCGCCGGCTGTCCCCAGCTGCGGAGCCACCTGCGAGCGGCTGACCGCGCCGATCGGTTGGAGCGAGACCGTGAGCGCCTCGAGCGCCGGATCCGGGGACGCAGCGAGTCACTGGCCCGCCAGTTCGACCGGGTCCTCGGCCTCCTGCGACGTCGCAGGTACGTCGAGGGCTGGTCGCTCACCGAGGCCGGGGAGCGCCTGGCCCGCATCTACCACGAGGCGGACCTGCTGGTCGCCGAGACGCTCGGAGCGGGTCTCCTCGACGGTCTCGACCCGCCCGCGCTGGCCGCACTGGTGTCGGTGTTCACCTTCGAGCCCCGTGGGCCGGCACCCGCTCCCTCGGGTGGGTTCGACCAAGGGGCACAACGGGCCCGCGAGTCCGGGCCGAGGAGCGAGCTCCAGCGTCGCTGGCGCGCCGTCGAGGGGCTGGCCCGGCGGCTGAATGCGGACGAGGCGGCGGCGGGCCTGCCCCCGACCAGATCACTCGATCCCGGATTCGCCGAGGTCGCCCGGGCCTGGGCGGCGGGCGACGACCTCAGCCACGTGATCGCCGACGAGGAGGTCTCGGGCGGGGACTTCGTGCGCAACGTCAAGCAGCTGGTCGACCTCCTGCGCCAGGTCGAGCAGGTGGCGCCGACAGCGGACACGGCCCGGGCCGCGGGGCGGGCGGCCGACGACCTCTTCCGCGACATCGTGGCCGCCTCGTCGGTCCTCGACGCCGCCGCCACCGCCCCGTCCTAGCTGGGTGTCTGCGAACCCCCTGCTCGGAGGGGGAGGCAGATCCACCTCCCCAGCCGGCGCGGGGCCGTAGTGTGGCGCCGCATGCATCCATACGTCCGGGAGCGCTTCAGCGAGGAGGAGGCCGACGTCCTCCGGCGCTACTTCACGAGCATCGACGGGCCCGTCTTCGCCCTGGTCAACCTGCCCGAGGTGGTGAAGGGGGCGCTGTTCGCCCGTTACTCCCGTTCGGCCAAGAGCCTGCGACGGCTGTTCCTCGACGAGTTCGTCGGCGACCTGGACATCAGCGGCGACCTCACCGTGGACGCGACGGTCGGGCTGCGTCGGGCCGAGGAGCTCTACGACCGGATCTTCCTCGAGTACGGCGACGACTCGGTGGCCCAGCTGGGCGGTGTGCACCTCGCCTGTGAACAGGCGTCCAACCTCCTCACCAAGGTGCTCGAGCGAAGCCGGCTCATGGCCTACCTGGAGCAGTCCACGCGCTACGTCGCCTATGACTCCCGCCTCGCCAGCGGCCACTACCGGTACTTCCGGGACCCGGCCATCCTCGAGTCCTCCCTCGGTGCCCGTTACGTGGGCGAGATGGACCGGATGTTCGACACCTATGCCGCGTTGGTTCCTGTCGTCCAGGCCTGGCTCACCAGCCGCTACCCGAAGGCCAGCGCCGACTCGGACCTGGCCTACCGTCAGTCGATCCGGGCCAAGGCATTCGACGCGCTGCGAGGTCTCCTTCCGGCCGGGTCGCTGTCGAATGTGGGCATCTACGGGACCGGCCAGTCCTACGAGCTGCTGCTCCTCCACATGCGGGCCCACCCACTCCCCGAGGCCCGCTTCTACGCCGAGCTCATGCTCGAGGAGCTCCGAAAGGCGATCCCGTCGTTCCTCAAGCGAGTTGACCGCCAGGATCGGGGCGGGCAGTGGTCGGCCTACCTGGCCGCCAATCGCGCCGCCATGGACGACCTCGCCGGCCGGCTCTTTCCCTCGGGCGGGGCGGGTGCGGCCGACCCCTCGCCGCCAGTGAGGCTGGTGGACTTCGATCCCGACGGCGAGAACAAGATGATCGCCGCCATGCTCTACCCGCACACCGATCTGGCGGAGAGCGAGCTGGCCCAGCGGGTAGCGAGGATGTCCGCCGACGAGCGGCGCCAGGTGGTGCACGCCTACGTGGGCGATCGGGCCAATCGTCGCCATCGTCCCGGACGGGCACTGGAGCGCTCGTCGTACCGGTTCGACGTGGTGTCGGACTACGGCGCCTTCCGGGACCTCCAGCGGCATCGCATGCTCACCATCGATTGGCAGCCCCTCGACACCAGCCTCGGCTACGACGTCCCGGACGCCGCCATCGAGGCGGGGGTGGCGCCGGCGTTCGAGGAGTCGATGGCCCGATCGGCCTCCCTGCACGAGGCCCTGGCGCCGCTGTTCCCCCAGCAGGCTCCGTACGCCGTCGCCCTCGCCTTCCGGATCCGCTACGTAATGCAGATGAGCGCCCGTGAGGCCATGCACGTCCTGGAGCTCCGGTCCGGCGCCCAGGGCCATCCCGCCTACCGCGCTGTGGTCCGTGAGATGCACCGCCTCATTGCTGAGCAAGCCGGGCATCACGCCGTGGCCGAGATGATGCGCTTCGTCGATCATGACGACCAGGCCGACAACGGCCTCGGGCGTCTCGAGGCCGCCCGCCGGACCGAGGCGCGGCGCGGGGCGGAGCACCAGCGTCATCCCGCTCGCCCCGCCCGCTGACGGCCGTCGAGACGCGCGCGTCGTATCCCCCATAAGAAGGATTTTTTTTCACCTCCCTGAACAGGGGCAATACGCGAAGACGCAGGTCATCGGGCTCCGCTTCGGGGTTGACGATGACCTCCAGGCGCGGCATAACTAGCGGAGTCCCAGACGCCCCGGACGCCAGGTCGTGGGCCTCCCGGGATTCAAGAGTTTGTGGTCTTGGGAGGGGGGGTCGCGGGCCGCGGGGGCCCAGGAAGCCGAGTAGAGAACGTCCCAGTAACCCTTCGCTCGTGCGCTGTCGTGGCGTGGCGGGGGAATGGGCTACCGGATGGCCCCAAAGGCTCCTGGGCCCGACCGCCCGCTTGACCCGCTGGTGTGGCCGGTGTTCCGGCTGGCGGCTCGCCCGCCGGGGGAGAAGTCTTCGTTCGCCCGAGCCGCCGCCGTGGCCGGCTCGGAAGGGAGATTGCGCCGTATAGGCTCCCGGCCCAACTCAGCAAGGACGGGCAGCTATGGCGGAAGACGTCGACCACCAGTTGGACGAAGAAACAGAACAGACAGAAGAAGCGGAAGAGGAAGAGGAGCTCGACGAGCCCGACCTCGACGAGCTGGCGGACGACGAGCTCATCGATGAGGACACCCTCGAGGAAGAGGTCGAGGAGGACGAGGACCTCGAGGAGGAGCCGGGTCCGGAGGGGCAGAACGGCGCCGCCCCCGCCACGACGGATCGGGCCGAGGACGAGGAGGACGAGGAGGACGACGAGGACGACGAGGAGGACGTCGAGGCCAGCCTCGACGTGATCCTCAAGGAGCGCCTGGTCGTCGCGGAGGACGAGGAGGAGGACGAGGAGACACCCGACACCGAGGACCGGTCGGAGACGGCAACGAAGGTGTTGCCCAAGCAGCCGGACGAGTTCGTGTGCCGGTCGTGCTTCCTCGTCAAGCATCCCAGCCAGCTGGCCGACGGGGAGCGGATGCTGTGCCGCGACTGCGTCTAGGCCGGCCCGGGAGGCCGGCCCGACAAGCAAGCCGCAGGCGTCCAGCGCGCCTAGGCCGGCCCGGGAGGCCGGCCGGGGATGCCGGCCCGACAAGGAAGCCGCAGGCGTCCAGCGCGCCTGGGGGCCCCTGAGGGTCGCCGATGAGCTACCAGCGCATCGTGGTCGGCACCGACGGCTCAGAGACGGCGGGCAAGGCCGTCGAGCACGCCGCCCGGCTGGCGGCCAGCATTGGCGCCGCCTTCATCGCCGTGACCGCCTACGACCCTCATCCCCCGGGCATTGATCGCGACCGGGCCCAGGCCCCCGAGGACATCAAGTGGCGGATCACGGCCTCGGGCATAGCCGACGATCACGCTCAGGACGCTGTCCGGCTCGCCCGACGGGCCGGGGTCACCGAGGCGAGCGCGGTGTCCGAGGCCGGGACCGCCGCTGAGGCCCTGCTCGAGGTGGCCGACCGGCGGCGAGCCGACCTGATCGTGGTGGGGTCGAGGGGGATGTCCTCACCGGGCCGCTTCCTGCTCGGCAGCGTGCCCAACGCCGTGACCCATCACGCCCCCTGCGACGTGATGATCGTGCGTACCAGCTGAGCGGGCCGACCGGGCTGCGCAGTGAGGAATGATGGAGCCATGACGGAGCGGAAATCACTGCTCGAGCAGGCCCTCGATGTGTGTCTCTACGCACCGGTGGGATTGGCCATCTCGGTCACCGAGGAGCTGCCACAGCTGATCGACAAGGGCCGGGCCAGGGTGACCAGCCAGCTCACCATGGCCAAGATGGTCGGCACCTTCGCCGTGGCCCAAGGGCAACGCGAGGCAGAGCGCGTGGTCCGTCACGCCACCAGTCGGGTCTCCGAGCGTGGGCCGTTCGGCGCACCGCCGGCCCGGGAGGCCGGCGCGGTGCCACCGCCCGGGGAGGGACCGGGCGACCTCGACGCCGCACAGTGGACCACCCCGGCAGGCGGTCCCGAACCGGCCGACGGCGATGGGGCGTCGGCCGCGTCCATGGTCGACGCCGCCAGCCGACCGGACGGAGCCGCGGCGGTCATCCCGTCCACGATGGACGCGCCGGAGGAGGAACCCGCATCGCCAGCGGCGGCACCGTCGAGTCCGGCTGGCGGCGCCAGCGCGTTGGCCATCCCCGGGTACGACGCGCTGTCTGCCTCCCAGGTCGTCCAGCGCCTGGCCGGCCTGGCCACCGACGAGCTGGAGGCGGTGCGGACCTACGAGGCGGCCACCAGGGGCCGAAGGACGATTCTCAATCGCATCGCCCAGTTGCAGGGTCCCGGCAGCGGCTGATGCGGGAAGGGGCCAGGCGAGCCGACCGGGATGACCTCCCTCGGCTCGCCGAGCTCTACCGCACCGCCGCGGCCCAGCTCTCGGCCCGTCGAGGCGGGGCGCTGCTCGCCGAGCAGCACGGTCGAGCCGAGCCTGTCGAGCAGACGCTGGACCGGATCCTGGAGGAGCGGCACCGGGCAGCCTGGGTCGGCACGGTCGATGACCATGTCGTCGGCTACGCCACCGGACGCACCGAGACGCTCGCCGGCGGGACGGAGCTCGGCGTGGTGGAGGAGCTGTTCGTTGAGTCGGGCGCCCGCGGTGTCGGAGTGGGCGAAGCGCTCATGGCCGCCCTGTTGGCCTGGTTCGTCGATCGGGGCTGCGCCGGTGTGGACACGATGGCGCTCCCCGGCGACCGTCTGAGCAAGAACTTCTTCGAGTCGAGCGGCTTCAAGGCGCGCCTGATCGTCATGCACCGGGCCCTACCTCCGGACTCCGCTCCCGGAGCGACCCTGTCTTCGGACCACCAGCGCGAGCCAACCCCGCCCTCGGACCCGTGATCCGTCCCGAGCTCTGTGTCGGCGCCGTGGCCGTGGCCGATGATGAGCTCCTGCTGGTGCGGCGGGGGAGGGGACCGGGAACGGGACGATGGTCGGTGCCCGGCGGCCGGGTCGAGGCGGGGGAGACCGTCCGCGCCGCAGTCGTGAGGGAAGTGGCGGAGGAGACCGGCTTGGAGGTGCGCTGTGGCGAGCTGCTGGGTTGGGCCGAGCGGATCGGACCGCAGCACCACTTCGTGATCCTCGACTTCGTCGTCACCGTGACCGATGGACGCCAGCCGGTGGCCGGCGACGACGCCGCCGAAGCCCGATGGTTCCCGTTGCCGTCGGTGCCTCAGGTCCCGCTGGTGGACGGCCTCGCCGGCTTCCTCCGGGACCACGGCGTCCTCTGATCGTCGAGCCCCCTCAGCGTCCCTTCCAGACGGGCGCCCGCTTCTCGATGAAGGCGCGCGGACCCTCGGCGAAGTCCTCCGTGCGGGTAGCGCGGGTCATGGCCTCGTCGGTCATCCGCCACAGCGTCTCATCGTCAGCCGCGTGCGCGGCGATCGCCACGCGTCGGCTCTCACGTACCGCAATCGGTGCGTTGGCGCAGATCCGCTCGGCCAGCGCCAGCGCCGCCGCCAGCGCCTCTCCGGGAGCCACCAGCTCGTTCACCATGCCGAGGGTGTGCGCCCGCTCGGCCGCGATCTGGTCGCCGGTGAGAATGAGCTCCATGGCGACCGCCGGGGGCAGGGCTCGGGGCAGCCTGAACAAACCGCCCGCCGCCGCCACCAGCGATCGCTTGACCTCGGGTAGACCGAACGACGCGGACGTCGACGCCACGATGAGGTCACACGCCAGGGCGATCTCACAGCCCCCGGCCAACGCGGGGCCATCCACCGCCGCCACGAGGGGCTTGACCCGATGGCGGCGGGTGATTCCGGCGAAGCCGCCTCGCTCGGTGGACAGCGACAGCGCCTCGCCGGCGGCGATGGCCTTGAGATCAGCGCCAGCCGAGAAGACCGGGCCCTCGGCGCTCACGACACCGATCCACACCTCGCTGTCGCTCTCCAGGCGATCGAGGCCTGCTTCGAGGCCCTTGGCCACCTCGGCGTTGACGGCGTTGCGGGCCTCGGGACGGCGGATCGTGAGCACCGCCGTACGCCCCCGTTGGCTGTAGTCGATCATCGGATCAGCCGGCGCGCCGGTCGTGGTCGACAGCGGCGCGCGGCGGACGAGGGGGATGGGGCCGCGGTGGACCAGGCGGCGGCGGCATCTGGATGCCGAGCAGGCCGGCGAGGGCGGGCACCCGCCCGGAGGCCCGCCGGGCCGCGTCGACCACGCTGTCGGCGGCGTCACGGGGCAGCCCCCGGGGCTTGACGGTCCGCCGGATCGGAGAGTCCGCCACCGCACCGAGCAGCGTCGTCCATCGCTCCGTCGAGGTGTCGGGCGCCATCGCCTCGCCGGCGGCCTCGCTCATGCGGACGGCGAGATCAGCAGGAAAGCGCGCCGTCGGCTCGGGCGGGTGAGCCGAGACCCGCAGCGCCCGCACGAGCCGACCATCGTCCAGGGCCCGGGTGATCTCCTCGACCCACTCGTCGCGCAGGCGCGCCACCCGCCGCTCGAGCGCCTCGCGAAGGTTGCTGGCGAGGCGGCGACTCTCGTCGTCGCGCGTCACCGTGTCCGCGCCGGCGACGACCGACCGAAGGTCGCGCAGGCTGATCTCGTCGACGGTGCCGGCGGCCGCGTCGGCCCGATCCCGCCAGGTGGCCGCCCTGAGCCGGGGAAGCAGCTCCTCGGCCAGGCCAAGGAGGGCGTCCCCGTTGACCTCGGGGAGGTTGGCCGAGCGGGCCCGCTCGTTCTGGGCCTCGATGGCCTGGCGCACCGCGGGGATGCCACCCTTGAGCACCTGCTCGGCGATCGGTCGCTGTTCGGGCGACAGTCCGGCCAGGGCCGCCTCGCGGTGCACGTTTGCTGGGCTCAGCCGCTTGGGTCGAGGCGGCTTGGCGCCGCCGTCTCCCGAGTCGTCGCCCTGGCGCGTCGGTCGACCAGCGGCCCGCCCGGCCGGCTCGGCGTCCCGCCGCGCCCCGCGCCGCCCGCCCTCGTGGCGCCGATCGCCGCTCGCGTCCTGCGGCCCCCGACCGCCCGTGGGGCGGCCTCTCGCAGCGGCGTCGCCGCGGCGGGCTCGTCCCTCGCCCGCCGGGCGCGACCGGCCCGCCGTGCGCTGGCGGCGAGGCTGGTCCGCCGACGCGCCGTCGCCCTCTCGCCGCGGCTGCCGCCCCGTGCCGTCGCCGCGGCCTCGCTCCGGGCGCCCGCTCCGGCGCACCACCGACGATGTCACGCCCTCCTGTCGAACCGGCGATCCGATGATCTCCAGCCGCTCGGGCTCGGCGCGCTTCTTCTCCTTCGGCGGCAGCACCGTCGTGATGGTGATGCCATCGAGCTCGAAGTCGGCCTCCGCCCGCACCACGTCACCGACCTTGGCGCCCTCGTACAGCACAGAGCCCTCCAGCACGCCCTTGGGCTGGCGCGCCCCAGCCGCCCGCCACGTCCAGCTGCCGTCTTCCCGGACGCTGGTCAGCTCCACGTCGATCCTGTGGGACATGACGTTGGCCAAGCTAGCCGGGGAGCACCCGTGCCTGCGACGGGCGCGACCAGCCGACCCGCGGGAGAAGCGCCGAGGTCTGCCCGTAAAGTGGCGCGCGGTGCCGGCGCCCGTCCTCCTTGTCCATGGCTTCGCCTCGTCCTTCGAGCGCAACTGGCGGGAGCCCGGCTGGGTGGATCTGCTGTCCGACGCCGATCGACAGGTCATCGGCGCCGACCTGCTCGGCCACGGGACGGCGACCAAGCCCCACGACCCCGCCGCCTACGTGCACCTCGAGTCCGACCTGGCATCGCTCCTGCCGTCCGATGCTCCCGTCGACGCCATCGGCTTCTCACTGGGTGCGAGGCTGCTGCTCACGGTCGCCGCCACCCGGCCTGGAGCCTTCGGCCGCATCGTGGTCGGCGGGGTGGGGGAGAGCCTCTTGCGCGCCGACGATCCCGAACCCGTCGCCCGCGCCGTCGAGGGCTCGATGGAAGGCTCGGCGTCGGGCTCCGGCTCTGGGACGTCCGCCGCTCCGGCCGACTCCAACATCGCCCGCGCCTTCGCCAGGTTCGCCACGGCGCCGGGCAACGACCCATTGGCCCTGGCCGCCTGCCTGCGGCGGCCGGTCGCCCCCCTGACCCGCCAGGAGCTCGGAGGGGTGGAGGTTCCGGTCCTCGTGGTCCTCGGGGACCAGGACTTCGCCGGTCCTGCGGAGCCGCTGCTCGACGCCTTGCCCGACGCCACCCTGGTCGTCCTGAAGGGCGTGGACCACCTGGCCACACCGATGAGCTTCGGCTTCATCGACGCCGCACTGAGCTTTCTCGGGGCGCTCCCGACGTGAGCCGGCGGGGGCGAGATCGCCGGTGAACGCAACCTGGCTCGTTAGGATCAGGCCGGTGAACACGGCGACCCGGCGGCTGCGGTGGTGGAAGGAAATCCTCGCCGTCGTGGCCTTCGACGTCGTCTACGAGTGGACGAGCAGCAAGGCGGCCGGCGCCCATGCCGTGGCCGGCAGCCATGCCGGCCAGATCGTCCACGCCGAGCGGTCGCTCGGCATCTTCCGCGAGCACGCCGTCCAGCAGTGGTTCCTACCCCATCGCCTGCTGATCGAGGCGTCGGACCTCTTCTACTCCACCGTCCACTTCGTGCTCCCGGTGGTCACCCTGATCTGGCTGTTCCGCAAGTTCCCCGAGCGCTATGTCCGGTGGCGCAACGCCCTGGCCTGGATGACCGGCCTGGGGCTCATCGGCTTCATCGTCTACCCGCTGCTACCGCCGCGCTTCCTGCCGGCCAGCTTCGGCTTCGTCGACACGCTGAACGTGATCGGGGGGATCGGCAGCTGGGACTCGTCGCTCATGAAGGATGCCGGCAACCTCTACGCGGCCATGCCCAGCCTTCACATCGCCTGGGCCCTGTGGTGCGTCTTCGCCCTGGTGCCGGTCGTCCGCCGTCGCTGGATCAAGGCCCTCCTGATCCTCCACCCCTTCGTCACCCTCTTCACCATCGTCGTCACGGCCAACCACTTCTTCCTCGACGCCGCCGGGGGAGTGGTCGTGTTCACCCTCGGCGTGACGATCGCCCGTCTCCCCCGTCCCGCGTTCACCGTCTCGCCCCTCGCGGGTCTGGGGCGTGACCTTCCACGCCCGGCGTGGCTGACGCTGCCGGCCGGATGGCTCCGGACCGCCGGCGCCTGGATCGACGCTGCCCCTGGTCTCCTGGCGTCACTCGCCGAGCCGCTTCGCCGAAGGGCTCTCAGAGGTCCTCGCCGCCGGCCAGCTCCGTCTCGGGCGATATCGGGAGCCCAATCGGGGACGGCATCGGCCGCGGCCGCACAACCAACACCCGGCGACGGTGACGACAGCCCGGCCGAGGTCGGCGTCGGCGCCTGAGCCTGAGCCCGAATCGAGGTACCCCGCTCGGACGGGCTCGCCCCTACCCCAGCCGCCCAGAATGTACGTTATGTAAAGTTGCTGGGCCAGGCGCCGGGGTGGGTTGTCGGGGCGGCTCCTCTCGGAGCCCCTCCCCGGTCGCTCAGGGGCACGTGGGGCCCCTCGGCGCCGCCAGGAGGGCCCGGGCTTTCACTTCGGCGACGCAGGCGAATCAGGCGACTCGGCGACGATGACGACCGTGTGGCAGATCTTGTCGGAGAACGTCTGGCGCTTGTGGTCCCACAGCGGCCACAGGAAGCCGGC
>DATBBR010000021.1 GCA_036270875.1 Acidimicrobiales bacterium | reverse complement strand
AAGGTGCCGGTGCGGGTGTGGCTGCGTGATGAGCCGCTCCCCCGCAATCCCGCCGGAAAGGTGCTCAAGCGGGAGCTGCGGGAGGAGCTGGTCGACCGGGCGCCGGCGCAGACCTAGCGGGCTTCCGGGCCTGGCGGGCCGGCTACTTGTTGGGCTGGGGGGTGAGCCGGAGATACGACTTGAGCGCCTTCCAGCCCTTGGGGAAGCGCTTCTTGGCGTCGTCGTCGGAGATCGCCGGGGCGATGATGACGTCGTCGCCGTCCTTCCAGTTCGCCGGTGTGGAGACGCTGTAGTTGGCGGTCAGCTGGAGTGAGTCGAGCACCCGCAGCACCTCGTCGAAATTGCGACCCGTGGACATCGGATAGACCAGGATGAGCTTGATCTTCTTGTCCGGGCCGATGACGTAGACGTTGCGCACCGTCTGGTTGTCCACCGGAGTGCGCTTGTTCTCTGTGCTCGCCTCCGCAGGAAGCATCCCGTAGAGCTTCGAGACGACGAGGTCCGAGTCGCCGATCACCGGATAGTTCGGCGCCGTCCCCTGTGTCTCTTTGATGTCGGCGGCCCACTTCTCATGGTCGGTCACCGCATCAGCCGACAGGCCGACGATCTTGACTCCCCGGCGGTCGAACTCCGGCTTGATGTTTGCCATGTAGCCGAGCTCGGTTGTGCACACCGGGGTGAAGTCCTTGGGGTGCGAGAACAGGACCGCCCAGCTGTCACCGAGCCAATCGTGGAACTTGATCTCGCCCTCGGTCGTGTCGGCGGTGAAGTCGGGAGCGGTGTCCCCGAGTCGAACGGCCATGGCCGCCTCCTTCTCGATCGCGGATATCGTCGATCTCAGATCTCGAACGGCAGAGACCCTAGCTGGTCAGACGACGAAAGTCGACCGGTCCGGTCACCTTTTCCGGGCCGGCCCGAACAGACAGCCCTGATGATGAAGATCCTCTCCCTGCTCCCCTCGGCGACCGAGATCGTCTACGCCCTGGGTCTGGGCGATGAGCTTGTCGGGGTCACCTGCGAGTGCGACTTCCCGCCGCAGGCGGCGGCCAAGCCCGTCATGTCGCGGACCGTCCTGTCCCTCGACGACACCACGCCGCCCGCCGAGATCGACCGCCTGGTGGCCGAGCAGATGGCCCAGGGCGAGCCCCTGTACTCGATCGACGCCGAGGCCGTCGCCAGGGCCCAGCCGGACCTGATCCTGGCCCAGGACCTCTGTAGGGTCTGCGCCGTGCCGTCCGGGCAGGTGGAGGACGCCCTGGCGACCATCGGGTGCCGGGCCGACGTCTTGTCTCTCGATCCCTCGACGCTGGACGACATCCTCGACGGCATCACCGAGGTGGGTGCCCGGACCGGGCGGGACGAGGAGGCCGGCGAGCTCGTCGCTCGCCTGCGGGCGCGGGTCGCCATGGTCGAGGCCGCCACCAGGCGGCTCCCGCGACCGGCCACACTCACCCTCGAGTGGCTGGACCCGCCGTTCGTCGGGGGCCACTGGGTGCCCGAGATGATCGAGCGGTCCGGAGGTCGGGCGCTGGCCGCCGGCGCTGGCCAGCCCTCCCGCCGCCTGGACTGGGACGAGGTGGGCGCCCTCCAACCCGAGGTGGTCATGTTCATCCCCTGCGGCTACGGCCTGGACCAGGCGCTGGACCAGGCCCGGGAGCTCGTCACCCAGCCCGAGATCGCTGCCAGCCCGGCGGGGCGAGCCGGGCGGGTGCTCGCCGCCGACGCCTCGTCCTACTTCTCGCGTCCCGGCCCTCGAGTGGTCAGCGGCCTCGAGGCTCTGGCATGGGCGCTGCATCCCGAGGCGCTTCCTGCTCCGCCAGCGGGGACCGTGGCCCTGGTCGAAGCTTGAGCCACCACGCCAGACAGTCCCGGGTACCGTCAGTGGGAGATCCACGCCTCCGGGTCACCCACGAGGTCCCGCACCGTCTTGGGCAGGGCTCCCTCGGTCACGTCGGCGACCGTCACCACCTCCAACACGGCCCGGAGGTTCGCCCGCACAGCGATCCAGACCTCGCTGAGGGCCTGGGCCGGTCCCGCGTAGTGCAGATCTTCGGGGCGGGCGTCGCCCACCTGGGCGAGCGGGCCTTCGACGGCGCGGATGATGTCGGCCAGCGGCAGGGCGTCGGGGCGACGGGCCAGCCGATAGCCCCCCTCCGATCCGCGCTGGCTGTCGACGATGCCCGCCCGCTTCAGGTCTTGGAGGATGTTGAGCAGAAAGCGCAACGGGATCTCCTGGGCGGCGGCCAGCTGCTCGCCCTTGGCCGGGCTGCTGTCGGCGACGGACGCCAGCTCGACGGCGGCCCTGATCGCGTAGTCAGCCTTCGCCGAGATGCGCACGGAGCCATTCTGACCGCCTCGGGGCGACCCCGCGCCGAGAGGACGCCGACGCTCGGATGACGAACTAGTTACCAGTCACACACGGTCGGGACGGGCCGAGGGACCGGGGCCAGGAAGGCCCGCGGGGACGAGGCACCGATCCAGGCCACGTACCACGAAAGGAGCGAGCATGCCTTCGGTGCGCAGCGCTCACGTCCACCTCAACATCGCCGCCGACGAGCCAGCACCTGTGACCGTCGCCGCCCACGACTTTCACAATGGCGGCCGCATCCCCACCGGTGACGTGCTGGTGGTCATGCAGGAGCGCCTAGGGCTCGGCGTCACCCTGAGCGGGACACCCGACGACCTCGTCGCCTATCTCGAGTCGGGCATCGCCGCCATCCGGGCCACCCGGATGCCCCTGGCCCCGGTGGCCTGAGCCACCCGGATCCAGCCCGCCCCGGACGGTTCTCCGCCGTTCGGGCGGAGCGTCCGCGAAACGGGCCGGAGCTACCCCCGGCGCCCACCACTGCGACCACAATGGTTCGTCATGAGCGTCACCGTCGCCACTGACGGGCCGGTCGCCGTCATCACCATCGACCGGCCCGAGGTCCGCAATGCCGTCGACGGCCCCACGGCCGTCGCCCTGGCCGATGCCTTCGCCCGCTTCGACGACGACGCCAGCGTGGCGGTGGCCGTCCTGACCGGCGCCGGCGGCACCTTCTGCGCAGGGGCCGACCTCAAGGCCCTGGCATCGGGCGAACCCCGGCCGGTCTCGGTCTCTCCCGAGGGCAACGGGCCCATGGGTCCCACCCGGATGCGGCTCTCGAAGCCGGTCATAGCGGCCGTGGAGGGCCACGCCGTCGCCGGTGGGTTCGAGCTGGCGCTGTGGTGCGACTTGCGGGTCGCCGCCCGGGACGCTGTCTTCGGCGTCTACTGCCGCCGGTTCGGCGTTCCCCTGATCGACCTGGGCACGGTGCGCCTGCCGCGGCTCATCGGTCACTCCCGGGCCATGGACCTCATCCTGACGGGCCGCGGCGTCGAGGGCGACGAGGCCCTCCAGATGGGTCTGGCCAACCGCCTCAGCGAGCACGGACAGGCGCTCCCCACGGCGATCGAGCTGGCCCACCAGCTGGCGGGACTGCCGCAGCGGTGTCTGCGCAGCGATCGCCGGTCCGCCTACGAGCAGTGGGGCATGAGCGAGCAGGAGGCCATGATCAACGAGGTGCGTCACGGCCTGGCCACGATCCGGTCGGGCGAGACGCTCACCGGCGCCCAGCGCTTCGCGGCCGGCGAGGGCAGGCACGGCTCGGACTGACGGTCAGGCCAGGTTGTGACCTTGGTCACGCGTCGTGAAACAACGTCGGGCTCGGAA
Source organism: Acidimicrobiales bacterium (assembly GCA_036270875.1). Taxonomy (NCBI): domain Bacteria; kingdom Bacillati; phylum Actinomycetota; class Acidimicrobiia; order Acidimicrobiales; species Acidimicrobiales bacterium. The sequence goes on along the minus strand of DATBBR010000021.1, from coordinate 12,583 downwards.
GTTGCAGTTCGATGAACAAGGCCGCATAGAGTGGGCCAACTCATCAACGCAGTCGCGTGCCTCAGCTGGGGGAAGCGAGGAGCGGCTCGAGCCTGACCTGTGTCCTCGGTCTTGCCGGAGGATGCGCCACGGCCGGGTGCGCTGTTAGCCCATCACCATCGTTCGGGGTCGCGCGCATGCCCAGGTGCCAGCTCGGGCCGCCCGATCTGACCGACCACGACCGACGACCCCGACCCAACGACCCCAACCCAACCGGAAGGAGCCGCCACCGAAACGCACCTATCAGGGTCACGTCCGTCCGCACCTCGTACGGACCCGCGTACACGTCCCGAGCCGTCCAACCAAGGACAGCTCGCGAGTCGCATGCGAAATCGACGGGCTGCCCGCATTCCCAGGCCACACCTGAAGCCCTCCGGGCTCACCGTGACTTCAAGGAGGCGCAAGATGCGCAAGCAGCGGCCATCCGCATCCTTCTCGCTGCCAATGGTCCTGGCGAGCTCAGTGCTCGCCCTCTCCGCCCTCGGCGTCCAGCTGTTCCAGTCTTCTTCGGCTGGATCGACGGCCGCCAGCAAATCCAGCCGAAAGAGCATCGCCAGCTCGTGGGCCGTCTCAACGGTCCCGTCCAACGCCGACGAGCCGACACACCCACCGCCGACACCTTCCCCTCCGCCACCGCCACCGCCACCACCCCCCGCGCCCGCACGTTCCGCCCCGGCGCCGCAACCGCCACCACCTCCGCCCCAGCCGAAGGCGGTGGCCACCGCCGCCGGGACATCAGTTGCCGGGGGCGTCTGGGCCGAACTTCGACAGTGTGAGTCCGGCGGCAACTACCAGGACAACACCGGCAATGGCTTCTACGGGGCCTACCAGTTCGACCAGGGCACCTGGAACGGGCTCGGTTACCCCGGCCGTCCTGATCAGGGACCTCCGGCCATGCAGGACCAAGCGGCCAAGCAGCTGCAGGCCAGCCGGGGCTGGGAGCCCTGGCCCTCGTGCAGTCGCAAGCTCGGTTTGAGCTGACTCCTCACTGAGGGCGGTCGTGGGCTAGCTGGCCAGCTGCTCACGACCGCCCGCGGTGGCAGCGGCCAGCTCGGCCAGCCGACACAAAGCGTTGGCCAGGCGCATCTCCCGAGGCGTCCGGCAGCGCACCCGTAGCAGGTCGGGGGAACAGACCAGGACGACGAGGGCCCGTGCCCTGGAGACAGCCACGTTGAGTCGGTTGAGGCTGTAGAGGAACTCGACCGAACGGGGCAGATCGGCCGTCGACGAGGTGGCAAGGGAGAAGATGACCACCGCCGCCTCCTGGCCCTGGAACCGGTCGACGGTCCCCACCCGGGCACCGGGCGGCAGTGCCGTCCTCAGCCGCGCGACCTGAGCGTTGTACGGCGAGACCACGAGGATGTCGTCCAGACTCACTCGCCGTCGGCGACCGTCACGATCGGTCCACTGGCGGCCCAGGAGCGCCTCCACTCCCGCCGCCACCTCGGTCACCTCCTCGACGGAGCTCGTGCGGTTGCCTGCGTGGTGCACCGGGCGCCAGCGCACACCGGCGCCGCCAGCCCAGCTCCCCTCGTCCAGGCGCTGGAGGTCACAGGTCGGATCGGGCTCGAGACGGCCCTCGTAGAAGGCCTCGGACACGAAGTCGCACAGGGCCGGGTGTAGCCGCCACGTGGTGGCCAGGAACAGACCCCGGTCGGCCGGGATGGTGGCGTGGTCGCCAAGGAGGTGCTCGAGCGCCGACACCCCGGCACCCGGTGGATGCGACCCCTTCGACGGCTGGGCCAGCTGCTGCGGATCGCCGAGCAGCACGATGCTGTCGGCGCCGGCGCCCGCGGCGACGACGTTGGCGAGCGACATCTGGCCTGCCTCGTCGACGAACAGCACATCGACAGCGCCGGCAAGCTCCGGACGCGCGAACAGCCACGGCGTGCCGGCGATGACCTGCGCGCGCTGCTCGGCCAGTCGGGCCACGACGAGGTGGTTGTCGCCGACCACCTCGACCATCGGAGAGGTGGAGGCGCGATCCTCGTCGCCCTTCTGCACGACCGAGAGCCGCCGCCCCGCGTCGCGCGCACACGAGCAGGCCGCATCCACGAGGTTGGTGATGGCCTTGTGCGTGGTGGCCGTGATGCCGACCCGCCGGCCGGACCCCACCAGGTCCACGATCATGTGGGCGGCCGTGAACGTCTTGCCCGACCCCGGAGGCCCCTGGACGGCCAGGCACGTCCCGTCGAGGCGGCGAGCCAGGCGGCGGGCCGCATCGAGCGGCGGCTCGTCAACGGGCTGAAGCGGCTGACCGAGGGGCAGTTCTCCGAGCCAGGGTGGCCGTCTCATGAGGAGGTCGCGCACGGCCCGGCACGGTCCGGGGCCGTCGATGCCCTGGTCGGCCACGGTGGCACCGACCCGGGCGAGGGCCTGGCGCAGCACGGTATTGACCCTCGGAGTGTCAGGGATCACTGAGGTCGGGTGGGGCGCGCTGGATCCGCGGCCTCGGCGCAGGTCCAGCACGCCGTCGGCGTCGTCGAGGGCGTGGACGGTGCCACAGCGCGACTCGGTGCGGGGATCGAGCACGCCGTCGCCGACCGACAGCTTGTGCTCCTGGCCGGGCCGGAACCGGTACCGGTGGACGAGCGAGCGCCCCACCTCCGCGACGACCCCGGCGAACTCCAGCTCGCCGATCGAGTCCGGGTCGTCCACGAGCTCCTCGTCGCTCTGCCCCAGGCGGGAGAAGTGCGCCCACCACTCGGGCTTGTCCTCCCGGCGATGCCAGTCCAGGAGCTGGGCCAGCAACCAGGTGGCGGCCTCAGCCGGTGTGCGGACGTCGGGCTCGTCGGCGATGCCCGAGGTGAGCCTGGCCACGAGGGACTCGGTCTCGGCCTCGGCCGCCGCTTGCTCGGGACCGGGCTCGCCCGTGCTCAGCTGAGGCCGCGACAGGGGAGCACCGTGCCGACGCTCGGCCTCGGACCGGCGATGTTCCAGCCAGTCGCGCAGCAGCCACGTGGACTCGCAGTCGGCGCGGTTGTACTCGGCGATCTCGTCGAGGCGGGTCTGCTCTCTCGTCTCCAGCCACTGCTCGTAGGCCACGATGCTCGAGCCGGCATCGGTGATGGCGCCGTCCCGAGCGGCCATGTACAGCGGTTCGAGCTTCTTGATCGAGTAGGACTCCTGGGACACGAGGACGCCCTGGCGAACGACCTGGTGCAAGTCCACGAACACCGACCCGCGCAGCAGGCGGTCGACGGCGCGCTCACGCGTGGCATGGACGCCCATAAGGCGCCTGACCGCAGCCGGCTCGTAGGAGCCGTAGTGATAGACGTGCAGGTCGGGGCGCTCGTCGATCCGGGCCATGACTAGGTCGATGAGCTGCTCGAACGCGGTGCGCTCCTCCGCCCGATCGTGGGCCCAGAAGGCGCGGTACCGCGGCCGGCCGGCGGCGACCTCGACGATCCCGAAGAGATACTCGAGCCCGTCCTCGCCGGCGAAGGGGTCGCCCTCGATGTCGAAGAAGAGATCAGCCGCCGACGGGCTCGGCAACGCAGCCAGTCCCAGGCCCGCCTCGACGGGCTGGGTGAGCTCATAGTGCACCTCGCCCGTCCGTCGCTGGTCGAGCTGGAGGCGGGCCTGGCCCCGCAGGCGCTCCAGGGCGCGAGCCCCGACACCCGGCACGGCGGAGCCCGACGACGAGGCCAGGGTGGTCAGCGTCGGCATCCCGGCCGCCACCAGGCGGCGAGCCTGGGTGCGGCGCATCCCCGCGACCAGCGACAGATGATCGTCCTGGCGCCGACGGCGCACGCAGACCTCGGACCATCGGCAGATGCCGCAATGGGGGACGGGGTCGGGGTACGTCTCCACCCACGGCCCGTCGACCGCCTTCTCGAAGCTGGCCTTCACCGTCCGGTAGTAGGCGGCGTAGTCGCTCAGGCGGTGGGCCCGCGATATCTCGTCGCCGCCCAGCACGTGTATGTGCTCTGGCGCCGTCCCCTGCACCCGCGCCACCTGCTCGGAGTAGGAGCAAAGCTGGAGGATGGCTGCGGCTTTGACCCGACGGGCCAGCTTGGCGTCGGTTACCTCGTAGCTCCAGGACCCCAGCCGACTGGGCCGCTCCACCCGGCACAGGAAGTCAGCGTGGCCCCTCCAGCGTCCGTCGAAGAACGTGGCCTGGTAGATCACCTCGACGCCCGCGCCCATGGCTGCGGTCGTCGCCTCCGCCGCAGCGTGCAGCCCCGCCAGCCCGCCGACGCTCCGGTCGATCTCGACGACATCCCTGTCCCCTGCACGCAGCCGTTCCAGGTGCCGGCGCTCGTGCTCCTCGCCCCGCCGAGCAAGGACGTCCAGCTCGGGATCCTCCCGCGCCGGCCGGACGACCTCGCCGCGGGCGGCCGCCAGCTCCAGACGGGTCAGGTGCGGACAGGCCAGATAGCCGCTGAGGTCGGAGGGGCTGAGCAGGATCCGCCCGTCGATCGCTTCCACCTCGCAAGTATGGCCACGGGGTGTGACAGCCCTGCGGATGAGTCCAACCGGGCGTCGCCGGGGTCTGCCGCCGTGGTGCCGCGGGGCTCCGGCCGGCAACCCTCGACAGTTAGTGCCCCTGTTCCACCTTTGGTCGAAATTGGCCGCTCGCAGGTCGCCCGCGGCGCCGGCTTTCGACCAAAGGTGGAACAGAGCAACGATCCCCGGCGTGCTCGTATGGGCGAACGGAAAAGGGCGTCCGGGGGGTGCCGAGTGGATCCGCTCCGATCGCGACGAGAACCCGGCGGCTGGACCGCGCCTAAGGTTCTGTCATGCGCCACGGTGTGATCATCGACGTCTCGAAGCCGATCGACGCGGTCGTAGGGCAGGTCGCAAAGCTGGCCGAGCTCGGCGTGGCCACTGCCTGGTCCTCACAGATCTTCGGCTACGACGCCCTGACGCTGCTCGCCGTGGTCGGTCGAGAGGTGCCGGACATCGAGCTTGGCACCGCGGTCGTCCCCACCTACCCTCGCCACCCGGTGATGCTGGCCGCCCAGGCACTCACCACCCAGGCGGCGACAGGCGGACGGCTCGTGCTTGGCATCGGCCTGTCACATCAGATCGTCATCGAGGGCATGTTCGGCTACTCGTTCGACCGCCCGGCGCGGCACATGCGGGAGTACCTGTCGGTGCTGATGCCGCTGCTGGGCGGCCAAACCGTGTCGTTCAAGGGCGAGACGCTGAGCGCCAACACGATGACCCCGCTCGAGGTGGAAGTCGACCGGCCGCCGCCCGTCCTCCTGGCGGCGCTCGGCCCCACCATGCTCAGACTGGCCGGCCAGCACACCGCCGGCACCGTGACCTGGATGACCGGTCCGGCCACGATCGCGTCGCACATCGTGCCCTCGATCAGCAAGGCCGCCGAGGACGCGGGTCGACCCGCCCCGCGGGTCGCCGTCGGCCTCCCCGTCTCGGTCACCACAGACGCCGAGCGGGCGAGGGAGACCGCCGACCGTACGTTCGCCATCTACGGTCAGCTTCCGTCCTACCGCGCCATGCTCGATCGCGAAGGCGCGGAGAGCCCAGCCCACGTGGCCATCGTCGGCGACGAGGGCACAGTGGCCAGTCAGATCCGCGCCGTCGCCGAGGCGGGCGCGACCGACTTCAGCGCCGCACCGTTCGGCTCGTCGGACGAGATCCGCCAGACCATCGGTCTGATCGCCGCCCTGGCCAAGGGCTGAGGACCCTAACCCGTCTGTCGGGCACCGGGCACCGGCCACCGGGGCACCCGGACACCCGGACCCCACCCGCCCGCCGCCCCCACCGGGCGACGGAGCGGCCCTGAGCGCCGCTGGGAATGCGGGGATACCCGTCACCAGGGACGCATCGGCACGCATTCTGTACAATGCGAGCGAGGCCAACAGGGCCAAGGGGAGGAGAGAGCAATATGGCTGACCCGTCTCAGGGGGGGGCCGCGGCAGCGCAGCCCTGGCAGCAGCAGGGCGTCGCCCAAGCGACCGGCGTTGTAGGACGACCGACCTCGCCAGGCACGCAGATCCTGCTGACGATCGTCACCCTCGGTATCTGGGCGATCGTGTGGACCTACCGGCAGTACGAGGACCTCAAGAACTACAACGGTGAGGGTATGGGTGGTGGCCTAGCCGTCGTGATCGCCATCTTCGTCGGCTTCCTTATCCCGTTCTTGCTCGCCAACGATGTGGACACCAAGCTCTACCAGCGCGAGGGACTGGAGTCACCCGTGCATCTGGCCACGGGGTTCTGGTCGCTCATTCCCTTGGTAGGCGGCCTCATCTGGTACATCAAGGTGCAGCGGGCAATCAACGACTTCTGGGTCAGCAAGGGAGCCGTGGCACCCGCCTGATCGAGACGACGTCGTTCCCCCCACACCGGGGGGACGCAGACGCGAAGAAGCCGGCTCCACCCTACGAGGTGGAGCCGGCTTCTTTACTTTCGAGTCACTGATTACTGATGGAGAGCCTGGGCCGACTGTGCGAGCGAGTCCTCCCACGCCCAGTTGATCCGGAAGTGCTCGTTGGGCTCCTTCATGATGTTGTAGGTCCACCACAGGTTGTAGATGCCGAAGGTGACGATGGCGACGATGATGCGCGCCGGGTAGTTGTGCGGGCCCTTGACCCGGGCTGGGTCCGGTTCGGGCACCGGCTGACCGAGGCGTGAGTAGATGACGGCCAGCTCTGCCTCGACCCCGCCTTCGGCGCTGTCATGCTTGATGAGGTCACCGTCGAGCCCGCAGTACACGAGGAAGTAGACGACGATGCCACCGATGTAGGTGAGCCAATAGGCAGCGATGAGGATCACCAGCCACATGGTCGGGTCGCGGAGCTGGGTCCCCAGCCGACGCAGGTTCTCGAGGCCGGCGCTGGCCCGCTCGAAGTTCGGACGCAGCTCCTCCTGCAGGCCACGCTGACCCGCCACCTCCCAGGCGTAGGCGTTGGCCGAGTCGAGCAGATCGAGACGCCGGGCGTTGTGGTCCCGCATTCGCCGAATGAGTTGGTAGAACATATAGAGATAGAAGATGCCGAAGGTCAGGATTCCCCAACCCAGCGCGGACCAGAAGTTGGCGACGTAATCGGTGTCGTAGCGCCGCTGGTAGGCCATCCGCATCCGCTCGAGCGGCGGTGCCGCCGGAGCTCCGAACCCCGCTGGCGGCGCCGGCGCGGCGCGTGTACTCGATGAAGTCCCGCTGTCTGCCCCGCTGTTTCCGGACTGCACGTCTGGGCTCTGCCAACCAGGCCCGGCCGAGCCGGCCGAGCCAGCCGACGGATCGTCGCTCATAACAGTCTCCTCCCCCTCGGAATACAACAAATGCTACCAGCGAGCGCTCTGTCGTCTACTGGTGCAACGCCTGGGCCGCCAGGGCGAGTGAATCCTCCCATGCCCAGTTGATCTCGAAGTGCTGGTTAGGCTCGTGCATCATGTTGTACGTCCACCAGAAGGCATAAATACCCACGGTTACAACGCTGACGATGACGCGAGCGATGTAGTTGTGCTTGCCCTTGACCCGGGCTGGATCGGGCTGAGGAACGGATTGGCCAAGCCGGGAGAAGATCGTCGCCAGCTCGGACTCCGTCCCTCCTTCGGCGGTGTCGTGCTTGACGAGATCACCGTCGAGGAAGACGTAGGCGATGATCTCGACGATACCCAGCCTTCCCCCGACGATAGAGAGCAGGAGCCAGATGCTCGGTTCCCGGAAATCGGTCGTCATGCGACGCAGGATTTCGAGATATGACGCAGCTCGCTCGAAGTTGGGACGCAGCTCGCCCTGGAGGCCCTGCCGACCCGCCACCTCCCACGCGAAGTCCCTGGCCGCCTCGAGCAGCTCCAGGCGACGGACGTTGTGGTCCCGCATGCGCCGCATGAGCTGGTAGAAGACGTAGAAGTAGAAGATCCCCAGGGTCAGAATGGACCATCCCAGCGCCGTCCAGAAGCTGAAGATGTAGTCGGTCTCGTGACGACGTTGGTATGCCTGACGAAGCCGGTCGATGGGCTGAATCGACGGTGGCCCCGTTGGCCCGATCCCCCACGAGGAGCCCCCGGGAGACGGCGGAACCGTCATGTCGAGCGATGGTAGCGGGCTGCGTCGTAGTCCGTGGTCATCCAGCACCGTGTCGACGCGCCGGAGACCATCCGGACCGGCCCAGCTATGCGGGCTGCTGGGACGCCTGGGCCAGGGCGTCCTCCCAGGCCCAGTTGATCTCGAAATGCTCGTTGGGCTCCTGCAGCATGTTGTACCACCACCAGAACCCGTAGATCCCGAAGGTCACGATCAAGACGATGACGCGGGCCACGTAGTTGTGCTTGCCCTTGACCCGAGCCGGGTCCGGCTGCGGAATGGGCCGACCCAGGCGGGCGTAGATGGTCGCCAGCTCGGACTCCACGCCGCCTTCGGCGGAATCGTGCTTGACAAGATCACCATCGAGCAGGATGAAAGCGATGATCCCCGCTATACCGGTGAACCAGATCAGCAGGAGCCAGATGAGGGGGTCGCGGAAGTCCGTCGTCATCTGACGCATCACTTCCTCGTGCGACGCGGCCCGCTCGAAGTTCGGACGCAGCTCGTCCTGGAGGCCCTTCTCTCCCGCCAGCTGCCAGGCATAGGATCTCGCCGCCTCGAGCAGCTCCAAGCGACGGATGTTGTGGTCTCGCATTCGCCGTAGGAGCTGGTAGTAGACGTAGTAGCCGAAGATCCCGAACGTCAGTATCGTCCAGCCCAGCGCCGACCAGAAGCTGAAGATGTAGTCAGTGTCGTTGCGCCGTTGGTACGCAGTGCGCAGCTGGTCGATCGGCTGAGCAGTTGGCGGCCCCACCCCCCCACTGGGCGGAGTGAAGCCTCCCGATGGCGGAGGGACGCTACTCACAAGGGTGGAGAGTACAGGGTGGCAACGCTCCGCGCGCGGAATCGTGGGTGCTTGGTCGCGGGGTTGCCCCCTCGGCCTCGTAGTGGTCGAGGAGCGCACGAACAGGGACCACGATCACGCCCTCCTCCGGGCGGCCCACGGCGCTTGCGAATCCTTCGAGGGCGCGTGCGCCGGTGAGGGCCGCGAGCATGGCGTCCACCTGATGGACTGTGGCGCGGTCGCCCACAGAAACGCCGTTGTCGGCGAGGACCTGAGCGCGCCACGCCCGCTTGCCGCGAGCTGTCCGCAGCGTGCCTGGCGCGGGTCGGGCCCCCCGCAAGATCACGGCCGAGCCGTGGGGATAGACCTCGACCGCCCGACTGCGCACGGCCGAGGCATCGAGTCCGACGGCGAACCCTGCCTTCGCGGCCGAGGCGAAGAGGTCGAACCCTGCACGCATCCAGTCGAAGAAGGCGTTGCCCTCGGCCCGCTCGGCGCAGGGGCAGGGAAAGATCCGGATGCCCCGGCGGTGGAGCAGGTGCTCGGCGGCGCGGGAGGTGCCGCTCGGTGCGAAGCAGGGCGGGGAGTCGATGGCCACCACCTCGGGACGCCAGGCCTCGATGAGCTCCTCGAGCCGGCTCGGATCGGAAAAGCGCACCGGAGCGCGTACGACAGCCCGGTCGTCCACGAGCACGGCGTCGTGGTGATGCAGGCCGACGTCGATACCCAGCGATCGCACGTCAGCAGGCTACGCCGCTACCGAGCGGCGCCGTCCTGGGCCGGACTCCCGGGCGCCGGCATCTGCGTCACGAGCAGCCGCTGGTCGTGCCGCAGGTAGGGCACACGTAGCAGGAGCCCGCCCGCTGCATGGCGTTCCCGCACTGGTAGCAGTACGGCGCGTCCTTGGCCTCGGGCCAGGCGGCGGTGCGCTCGGACGGCTGCGCCAGCGTCGAGGGAGCCTCGACCACCCCGGCGCTCGGTGTCGAGCCCTCTTCGACGCCCGGCAGGGTGGGCTGGATCCGCTCGTTGGTCGTCTGTATCCCCAGCTCGATCCGCTCTTCGGCCGGCAGGTAGTCAACCGCCAGGCGGCGGAAGATGTAGTCGGCCAGGCTGGTCGCGATGCGCAGCTCGGGGTCGTCGGTCATGCCGGCGGGCTCGAAGCGCATGTTGGTGTACTTGCGGACGTAGGTGGCCAGCGGGACCCCGTGCTGGAGGCCGAGGCTGACAGCGATGGAGAAGGCGTCCATGATCCCGGCGAGGGTGGATCCCTGCTTGGACACCTTCATGAAGACCTCGCCCGGCCGGCCGTCCTCGTACTCACCGACCGTCACGTAGCCCTCGCAGTCGGCGACCCGGAAGGCGAAGGTGCTCGACCTCCGCCGGCGCGGGAGCCGCTCGCGGATCGGCTGCTTGACGACCACGGTGGTCTGATGCTGGAGGGCCCGCTCCAGCTCGCTGACCTTGACGGCGAGCTCCTGGTCGTGGGCTTCGGCCGGCGAGATGGCGGCGCCGGCGTTCTTGGTCGTGGCCAGGGGCTGTGCCACCTTGCAGTTGTCGCGGTAGATGGCGATGGACTTGATCCCAAGGTTCCAGGCGTCGATGTGGAGCTGCTCGATGTCCTCGACCGTCACCTTCTCGGGCATGTTGACCGTCTTGCTGATGGCGCCCGAGATGAACGGTTGGACGGCCGCCATCATGCGCACATGGCCGGTGTAGTGGATCGTGTTGTCGCCCATCGAGCAGGCGAAGACCGGCAGGTCCGATGCGGCCAGATGGGGCGCACCGACGATCGACTTGTGCTGATCGACATAGGCCACGATGTCGGCGACCTGCTCGGTCGTGTAGCCCATGCGGGACAGGGCACGAGGCACCGTCTGGTTGACGATGGACATCGTCCCCCCACCGACCAGCTTCTTGGTCTTCACCAGGCTCAGGTCGGGCTCTACGCCGGTCGTGTCGCAGTCCAGGAGCAAGGCGATCGTCCCGGTCGGAGCGATGACGCTGGCCTGTGAGTTGCGCACACCGAACTCGTCGGCGAGCTCGACAGCCGAGTCCCAGGCCGCCTGTGCCCCGGACAGGAGATCGGGCGGGACGAGCTCCTCGTCGATCTGCGCGACCTCCTCCCGATGCATCCGCAGCACCCCACGCATGGCGTCAGCGTTCGAGTGATACCCGGCGAAGGGGCCCATGCGGGCGGCAGTCTGCGCCGAGGTGAGATACGACTGCCCGGTCAGCAGCGCGGTGATCGTCCCCGCCCACGCCCGGCCCTCGTCCGAGTCGTAGGGCAGTCCCTGGGCCATGAGCAGCGCGCCGAGGTTCGCGTAGCCGATGCCGAGCTGGCGGAACCGCCGGGACGTCTCGGCGATCTTCTCGGTCGGATAGTCGGCGTTGCCGACGAGGATCTCCTGGGCGGTGAACAGCACTGTGACGGCGGCCTTGAACCCCTCGACGTCGAAGTCCCCGTTGTCGTCGAGGAACTTCAGCAGGTTCAGACTGGCCAGGTTGCACGCCGAGTTGTCCAGGTGCATGTACTCACTGCAGGGGTTGGAACCGTTGATCCGTCCGGTAGTGGGGGCGGTGTGCCAGCGGTTGATGGTGGTGTCGAACTGCATGCCGGGGTCGGCGCACTCCCACGCCGCCGTGGCGATCTGGCGGAACAGCTCTCGGGCCTTCACCGTGCGGACGGTCGCTCCGGTAGTCACGGCCTGCAGCTCCCAGTCGGCGTCATCGACGACCGCCTGCATGAACTCGTCGGTCACTCGTACTGAGTTGTTGGCGTTCTGGTACTGGAGCGAATGGCTGTCGAGGCCGTCGAGGTCCATGTCGAAGCCGGCATCACGCAGTGCCCGAGCCTTGCGCTCCTCGGTGGCCTTGCACCAGATGAAATCCTCGATGTCGGGATGGTCGGCGTTGAGTATGACCATCTTCGCTGCCCGACGGGTCTTGCCCCCGCTCTTGATCGTGCCCGCCGAGGCGTCGGCGCCGCGCATGAAGCTCACCGGACCGGATGCCGTCCCGCCGCCCTTCAGTCCTTCGAACGACGACCGCAGGTTGGACAGGTTGATCCCCGAACCCGACCCGCCCTTGAAGATGGTCCCCTCCTCGACGTACCAGTTGAGGATGGAGTCCATCCGGTCCTCGACGGCGAGGATGAAGCACGCCGAGGCCTGGGCGGGCACGCCCTTCACGCCGATGTTGAACCACACCGGGGAGTTGAAGGCGGCCTTCTGGTGCACGACGAGGTGCTTGAGCTCGTCCCTGAACGCCTCCGCCTCGGCCCGGTCGAGGAAGTAGCCGTCCTTGGCGCCCCACTTGGTGATGGTGTCCACGACCCGGTCCGCCACCTGGCGCAGCGACCACTCCCGCTCGGCGGTGCCGAGGGCGCCCCGAAAATACTTCTGGGCCAGGATGTTGGTCGCGTTCACGCTCCAGGTGGACGGCACCTCGACCCCGAGCTGCTCGAAGGCGACCGACCCGTCCTGGAAGTTGGTGATGCGGGCGTCGCGCTGCTCCCAGGGCAGCTCGTCGTACGGGTGGACCCCCTCGGTGGTGAAGTGTCGGCGGATGCCGATTCCCAAGCGCTGGGGAGCGATCGCCATCGGAGGAGCCTCCTTGGAGGGGATGCGGTCTGGCCCGTGCCCACCGGGCCCTCCCTCAGCCACCCCCAGGATCAGGGCTCCCCGAGTACGACAGGCCCTGACCACAACCGGTTGTGGCTACCAGTGTCCGGTAGCACAAGATCTAGCGTCTAATTACAG
>DATBBR010000020.1 GCA_036270875.1 Acidimicrobiales bacterium | reverse complement strand
AGAAGGGGGTCACGACCGGCCGCCTCGGCCCGGTCCTGGCGGACCGAGACCCGGGTCCCGAGGCCCAGTCGCCGGACCGCGTCGCTCAGGAAGGCCGTTCGCCGGCCCTGAGCGTCGAGGAGGACCAGGGTGGCCTCTGGCCAGCGGGTGGCGACGACGAGGCCGGGGAGTCCGCCCCCCGAACCCAGGTCCAGGAGGACCGGCGGGGTGGGGCCGTCAGGCCAGAGGCGGCGGCAGACGGCGACGAAGCCCTCGGCGTGGCGGAGGTGGGTGTCGACAGGGCCGGGACCGAGGAAGCCGGCGGCCCGGGCCTCCCCGAGGATCCGGCGGAGTTCGGGGGGGTGAGCGGGCTCTGCGAGGTCGGAGGACTCGGTGGGCCGAGTGGGCCGAGAGGGGTCGGGGAGGGGAGGGGGAGTGGCGGCGGAGGGGTCGGTGCCGGGCACCGACGGGTCAGGACGCCGGGGCGATGACGACGTGGCGGCTGGGGTCCTCGCCCTCGGAGCGGGTGACGACGCCGTCCATCTCGTTGATGGCGTCGTGGACCGCCTTGCGGTCGGCCGGGCTCATCGCCTCGAGCGCCTTCTCGTGGCCCGAGGAGATGACCTCCTCGGCGATCTGGACGCTGAAGCGCTTGAGGGCGGCCGAGCGACGCTCCCGGTAGCCGGCGACGTCGACGAGGATGCGGTCGGTGCGCGAGGGGCACTGGCGCTGGACGACGGCCCGGGTGAGGTCCTGGAGAGCGGCGAGCGTCGAGCCGCGGGGCCCGACGAGCATGCCGAGGTCCTTGTCATCACCGGTGGCCGCGATCTCGACGGTCTCCTCGTCGAGGAGGCGTGTCTCGACAGAGGCCTCGACCCCGTACTCGGCCAGCAGACCGGCGAGGAACGTCCGTCCTATCTCGCCCTGTTCCTCGAGCGTCATTCCGTCGGCCATGTCGACTGTCTCCTTACCTTCGGTGCTCCGCGACGGAGCCTTCTCGTGGGACGGTTCCCGGGTGGAGCCGTTCCGCGACCCTTCACGCATCTCGCCGCCGGTCGTGGCGCCCGCTCCCGCGGTGGCGGCCCGGGAGCGGTTGCGGCGGCGGCGGGCCGAGCGGCTGTTGCCGGTGCCCTGCCCGCGGCCCGGGTCAGCCGGACCCGAGCCCTCATCACCGCTGCGGCCGGACGAGCCGTTGCCGGCTCCGCTGGTCGAGGGCGTCCTCTGGGCCTCCGCGCTGCCGTTGCCGGCCGCGGCCCGGCCCCCACCCGACGACCTCGAGCTCGAGCCGGAGGAGGAGCCGCTCCGCGGCCGCTCGCCCTGGCGGGACCGACCGGCCCGGCGGGAGCGCTCCCGCTTGGGCCGGGCACCGACCGGGCGCACCCGGGCGCGGACCCGGGCCTCGACCCGGACGCGGCCGAAGAGGCCCATCTTGGGCTCGTTGACCACGACGACCTCGGCGTCGTCGGGACCGACCCCCAGCTGTTCGAGCGCCTGCTCGGTCGCCTCTTCGATGGTCTTGCCAGCTACCTCAACCCACTCCACGTCCTAGCGTGCCTTTCTGGCCCGCTTCGATCGCGATCGGTTCTGGGGCTTGGCGGCCGGCGGTTGCTCCGCGGCCGTTCCCTTCCCGTTGGCGGGCCGCTTGCCCGCCCCCGGCTTCCGCCCGTTCGCGTCCGTATTGGGCCGTCCGTTGGTGTCCGCCTTCTGCGGTGGCACCGTTCCCTTGGCCAGCGCCGTCCCGTCCGTGGCGGTCGAGCGCTTCTTCGCCGGCTTGGGCTCCGGCTTCGACGGGGGTGGCTTGTCCTGCTTGCCCGAGCCGATCTCGCGTTCGACGGCCACGGGCGCCACCATCCCCGTCTTGAACATCACCTCTTGGGTGGCGATGCGCATCGCCGAAGAGACCACCATGTAAATGGTTGCTCCCGCCGGCACT
>DATBBR010000019.1 GCA_036270875.1 Acidimicrobiales bacterium | reverse complement strand
GACAGGGCACACCGCGGCCACGCTTTGCGGTCAGGATGCGAGGCTTCGACCGAGACCAGGTCGACGCCTACCTGAATGACCGCGCGCGGTGGGCGGACCAGGCTTGGGGCCGCATCAGGGACCTCGAGGTCCGGCTGTCCGAGCAAGAAGGTACCGACTCGCCGCAGCGGGTTCGAGAGGAAGCAGACCGGACCGTCGAGGAGGCGTCCCGGACCCTCGATCGATTCGCCCAGGAGGTCAACGCCAAGGCGACCGAGCTGGAGCAAGCCGTCTTGAGGCAGGTTCAGCCCCAGGTCGACGAGCTGCGCGTCCACGTCGAGGATCTCGAAGAGCAGCGCCGGACAGCGCTCGCCGAGCTGGGTCAGCGGCGAGAGTCGCTGAACGGCCTCGTCAGGCGCCTGTACGGCGACGGCGAGCGCCCGTCAGGGCCCAATGGCGCACGAGCGGGCGCCAACGGGGATCACCCGTCACCGCGGTGATCGCCCCCGAGGGCGACGATCAATAACCGCCGGAGCTGCCGCCAGAGGTCGTAGTCGTGTTGCCACCCCCGCCGGTCGTGCCAACCGGTGCGCCGGTCACGCTGTTGCCGCCCGATGCCTTCACCACGTGCCAGATCCCGCCGAAGGTGTTGAGGCCGTCACCATTGGTGGCACCGGTGCTGACGTCGGCGGAGAAGCGATAGAGCGGGAGGTTCTTGTACGCCACCTGCGTCCCCCCGTTGGCGCTGACCGCCGACACGTTGCTCACGCCCGACCCCACGTTGACCGTCGTCTGACCACCGGGCAGGAGCGACGGCGGCCAGATTGCCTGGCACGCCGCGCTGCAGGGAACGCTGGTCCCGTTGTTGGTGAGGGTGTAGAGCGTCCGGCCCTGGCTGTCGACCAGGATCGCGCCGAACTTGGCGTTGTTCGCCGTCTTGACGTCGGGGGCCGCCGCTCCTGAGGAGCTCGTGGGCGCCTTGGTGGTGGTGGTGCTGCTCGAGCTGGTGGACGAGGACCCGCAGGCAGCGGCGATGGCTGCCGCCGGCACCAGCCCGAGGAGAATGGCTCGCCGGGGGTGGGTCCAGGGTCTGCGCTGGCCCCGGAACAGGCCGGTCCTCTGCGAGATTGCCCTCTCTGCTCCCATCACAGTCTCCCTCCTCCGCCCCGTGCCGGGTCCTGGTGGGGCGCGCTCATCGCTGTGTTACGGGCTTGTGACACTCAAGGATTGCAAATTTGTGGCCGGCGCGCTCAGGAAACGTTGGCCGTGGCCAGGGTCACGCCTGCAGGGGTGACCAGCTTCGCGGCCTTGATATGGCTGACGTCCACACCCACGGTGTGCGCCCACTCGCCGATGCCGTCGTGAACGTCGAACTGGCCGAGCGGCACCGTGGTGCCGTTGGTGAGCTCGAGCTGGCAGGTGTAGGTGCCGTTGGCTCCGCTGGCGTCGACATTCATGAAGACCCAGGAAGGATCGCCGCTGTAGGCATAGACCCGCCCGACCGGGCGCCCGTCGGCGGCCTGGAAATGCCCGGAGCGCAGGGTCGTCTGGTCGGCGACCTGGGTGTGGTCCGACGAGCCGGTGTGGTCGAGCACCGTGACGGCTGTGGCTGTCCCCCCGACGAGGACCGTCACCGCGGCGGCGGCCGCGAGCGCCGTCCGGCGCCGGCGGAGCGTTCGGGCCCGGCGCGCCGACGGCTTGGGCCGGATCGGCCGGGGGCCGGTGTGGGCGCCGAGCTCCACGACCGTGTCGTCGCCGTTGCCCGGGGTCTGGACGTCGGGCGGAGCTTCGGCTCGATCGGCCTGGCCGTTCACACGGGCCGCCACCCTGCTCTCGAAGCCCATTGGCGGATCGACCTCGGGGGCCAGCAGCAGCAGCGAGTCGCCTGTCTGGGCCAGGCCTTCGACGCGGACCCGACATCCCACGCAGTGCTCCAAGTGGCCCAGGGCGTCGGCCCGCTCGGGCCCCGACAGGATCCCGAGGGCCACCTCGGCGGCC
>DATBBR010000018.1 GCA_036270875.1 Acidimicrobiales bacterium | reverse complement strand
CAAGCGCCACGGCATCGAGCGCGACCACGTCGATCCGGTGGCCAACGGGGGCCGCACCAGTCGCGACAACATGGCCGGCCGTTGCTACGAGTGCCACCAGCGCAAGACCGAGCAGGACCGCCAGGCGGGACTACTGGGCGGGAACGGAGGTGGGAGGGAGCCGCCGTGAGCCGTAGGGGCGGTGTCCAAATCGTCTCGGGCCGTGCGTCGTGTTGGTGAGGCCGCCAGGTGGGCGGCGTAACCAACCTGGAGATGATCATGCTCAATCGACGTGTTGCCGTGGCCGAGCGAAGGCGCCACGAGCCGCACAAGACCTGGACGGTTGTCCTTGCCTCGCTCGGTGTGTTCATGACGGCGCTCGACACCCTTGTCGTGACGACCTCTCTACCGGCGTTGCGGGCCGACCTGCACTCGAGCCTCCAGAGCCTGGAGTGGACGGTCAACGCCTACAACCTGTCGTTCGCCTGCTTTCTGTTGACAGGCGCAGCACTCGGTGACCGGTTCGGACGCCGGCGCATGTTCACGATCGGTCTGCTGCTCTTCACCGGGGCGTCGGCGCTCGCGGCGCTGTCGCCCACCGCCAGCGTGCTGGTCGGTGCCCGCGCGGTCCAGGGCGCAGGTGCGGCGATCGTGTTCCCGCTCTCATTGACGCTGATCAGCGAGGCCTTTCCTGCAGAGAAGCGGGGCGCGGCCATCGGGCTCTGGGGTGGGATCACCGGCCTCGGCGTGGCGTTCGGGCCCGTCATCGGCGGCGCCGTCGTGACAGGCATCAGCTGGCACTGGATCTTCTGGCTCAACGTGCCCGTGGGCGTGGCGCTGATCCCGCTGGCAGCGAGGCGGCTTGCCGAGAGCTTCGGTCCCCGCCCGCAGCTCGACATCATCGGCCTCGTGCTGGCGGGCACGGGCGCACTGGCCGTGACGTGGGGGCTGGTGCGGGCCAACGCAGTCGGTTGGACCAGCGCCGAGGTCATGATGACGCTGGCCGCTGGGGCAGCACTGGTCGGTGCGTTCCTCGCCTGGGAGCGCCGTGCCCCGGCACCGATGTTGGACCTCGGCTCCTTCCGGGACCGCACCGTGGCGGGCGCCAACGCGGTCAGCTTCTTGATGTACGCGGGACTGTTCGGGGCGCTCTTCCTGATGTCCCAGTTCTTCCAGATCTGCCTGGGCTACTCGCCGCTGGAGGCGGGGGTGAGGCTGCTTCCGTGGTCGGTGCCGCCGTTGATCGTCGCGCCGATCGCCGGCGTGCTGGCAGACCGCTATGGCAACCGTCCGTTCATGGCGCTCGGCCTGGCCCTGCAGGCGCTCGGCCTCGCGTGGGTCGCCCTCATCGCCTCCCCCGGCGTCGGTTACGTGCAGGTCGGCGTGGCGCTCACGATCGCCGGCATCGGCACCTCGTTCTGCTTTCCGACGGTTGCCAACGCCATCATGGGCGCGGTCCCCATCTCCGAAGCGGGGGTCGCCTCGGGGACGAACAGCACTATCCGAGAGCTCGGCGGCGTCCTCGGTGTCGCCGTCCTTGCCAGCGTGTTCGCCCGTCACGGCGTCTACGCCTCACCAGCCACGTTCGCCAAGGGATTCACGCCGGCGCTCTGGGTCGCTGTCGCCTTCTCCGGCTTCGGTGTGCTCGCCGCCCTCTTCACCGCCAAGCGGCAGCCCCAGCAGCAGGCGACGCCCGCCCTCACGCCCGAACCAGCTCTCGCGAACCCGGCAGCATGAGAACAGCAGGCCGAGAGCCTTCAGCGGGCGGCAGGAACGACGCTGGCGAGGATGCGCACCCTGAGCTGAAGTCCGGGAACGTCCGAGCCGAGCGCGGCCACTGCCTCGACGGTCAACGCATCGCGTTCGCGCCGCGGCAGGCTGGCGACGAAGTCGGCCAGCGCGGGGCCGCTCAGCCGCCAGGCAACGAGCGCGTCGGCCGTGTCCAAGCCGGCGTCGACGTTGTCCTCCGTCAGGCCTACCGCAGCGAGGCCCGCTGCTGCGGCCAGACCGGCGAGCGCCCGACCGTCGCTCACCTGCGGCTCCAGGTTCGTCTTGAGGTGGGTGTACCAGTCCGGCGGGGTCCAGCCCCGCCGGGCGGCGGCGCGCTCGACCGCCTCCTTGGCCGGGTGGCGGGCGCCGTTCTCGGCGAAGACGCCGACGATGACCGGTCCCGCAGCCACCGTGACCCGTCGAGCCTCGGCGAGCACGGCACCGGGATCCTCGACGTGCGAGAGCGAGAACGCGGCAATCGCGCCTCCGACGCTGGCGTTGGCCAGGGGCAGGTTGGCCATGTCGCCGACCACGGCCGGAGGGCGGCTGGAGTGACCGTGGGCCAGCATGGCGGCCGAGAGATCGAGGGCGACCGGTCGGCCTCCAGCGGCGTCGAGGGCACGGCTGGTGGCTCCCGTGCCCGCCCCGAGATCGAGCACGGACCGCCCGCGGAGCGAGACGGGAGTGGCGGCGACGACCGCCCGGCTCAGCGCCTCGTAAGCGGGGTCCGAGCTCGTCGCCCAGGCCTGGGGCGATTCGTAGTGGACGGTCACAGGCAAGCCAGGCCCTCGGTGCCGCGGCCGAGCCACCACGACAGCTCGGCACCGGGGCCGCCGAGAGCCTTCTCCCAGCCGAACTGGACCACAGCGCCGAGCAGGGACAGCGCCAGCCCTCGATCCCACCAGCTCGCGGTCCCGACGCCGTGGCGCTCGAGCGACGCACGATAGGCGGCGATGGCCGCCTCCTTGCTGTGTGGCAGGCGGGCGGCGTTTATGGCCAGGTACCACGCAAGCTCCGCAGTGGGACATCCCTGGCCGGGCACGGCCCAGTCGAGCAGCACGGTCTGTCCGTTCGGGAGGCTTCCGAGGTTGCCGAGCTTCCAGTCGCCGTGCAGCAACGTGCTCGGCACCGTTGACAGGGCGTCCACCAGTGGTGACGGGTCGCGGGCCAGGTCGGTGACCGGGCCGGCGATCGAGCCCCCGATCGTCGCGAACTGCTTCCAGCCTTCGATGATCAGGGGTGGTACCGGATCGGGCCAGCCCCGGTGGGCCTCCAGAGAGACGCCCTCGGGGCTGAACTCGAGGTACCGGTGGTGCGGCGGCGCGAGCCCGACGGAGTCGGCCCATCCCCAGAACGTGGCGTGGAGCGCGGCCATGTGATCGAGAAAAGCCAGGTGTTGATCGAGGGGCACGGGCCCGTTCCCGTCGGGCACGAGCGAGGCCGACAGGTCCCGCATGAGGAGCGCCGCGCCCCAGCCATTCCGGCCCAGGCCGGCGGCGGCGCCGACGACGGCGTGGTCGATGCACGCCGGCAGCTGGTCCAGGATTCCCGACCGCCAGACCTGCACGGGCCGGCAGGCCAGGTCTCCGGTAGCGCGCATGATCCAGTCGTCGTCGACGTGCAGGTGCTTGACGACGTGGGGCCGTCCGTCGATCAACACCCGCTCGAAGCGGGCGCCCGACTTCGAGTCGGCTGCGGTCATGGGCCGGCGGTCAGTTGCCCCCTGGAGCAGGTCCTCGATCGACCCTGCCACCGGCCGCTCAACACCCACGATGAGCCCGCTCCCGCCCTGCGGCGGGAGGAATGCCGTGCTCTTCCCAAGTGAGCACGAACTCGACCAGCTCGCCACGTGTGGTCACCGCACCATCGTGTCAGGCGGAGGTTGCAGCCGCCGCGGGAGATCGCTAGCCCTGCGCTGACAGGTCCCAGATCAGCGCGGCTGGCAGACCCACATACGCCGCTCGAGCAGCGGCGGGGATGAAGCTCGAGGCGGGACCTTGCATCAGCGCTTCCTCGACCGCACGTACCGGGGCACTGGCACCCCACTCTCGTGGACCCGGGGACCAGTCTCGGATCTTCAAGGATAGGTTTGGGCCATGATGAGGTCGGAGCGGTCTCCCGAGAGCCTTCGACCTGTCGGAGGGCCAAGGTGAGCAAGCGGGTGGTGGTGTGGGGCACCGGGTACGTCGGCAAGATGGTCATCGCCGAGATCCTGGGGCATCCGGAGTTCGAGCTCGTCGGGGTGGGCGTCTCGAGTCCCGACAAGGTCGGTCGCGACGTGGGCGAGATCTGCGGGCTCGCACCGTGCGGCATCATCGCCACCGATGACGTCGAGTCCCTGCTCGTCCAGGCTCCCGATGCCTTGGCTCATTACGGGCCCACGGCCGCCCACGCCGATGACAACATCGCGCTCATCGGCAGGTTCCTGCGCGCCGGGATCGATGTCGTGTCGACCGCCATGACCCCGTGGGTCTGGCCTCGAGCGTCCTGCAACCCGCCAAACTGGGTCGAGCCCATCGAGCAGGCCTGCGCCGAGGGCGGGGCATCCTGCTTCACGACGGGGATCGACCCCGGATTCGCCAACGACCTGTTCCCGATGACGCTGATGGGCCTCTGCGGCGAGGTGCGGTCGGTCCGGGCGCTCGAGCTTCTCGACTACGCCGCGTACACCGGGGACTACGAGACCGAGATGGGCATCGGCCGGCCGCCCAAGGAGACGTCGACACTCGAGATCCCCGAGATCCTCGTCATGGCGTGGGGAGGGACGGTGCCGATGATGGCCGAGGCGGTGGGCATCGAGCTCGACGACATCACCACCACCTGGGAGAAGTGGGTGACCGACAAGCCGGTGCCGTCGGCCAAGGGGACGATCGAGGCCGGGAACGTGGCCGCCATCCGCTTCCAGATCGAGGGTCTCTACCGAGGCGAGCCCCGGATCGTGCTGGAGCACGTCAACCGCATCGGCCCCGACGCCGCACCCGACTGGCCCAGGGGCAACACGCCCGAGTGCTATCGGGTGGAGATCGACGGCAGCCCGTCGATCGTCCAGGAGACGGCGTTCCGCTCGACCGATGGCGACCCCATCGCCGGAGGCTGCCTGGCCACCGGATTGCGGGCCCTCAATGCCATTCCTGCCGTCAACGCCAGCGGGCCCGGTTGGGTCACCGCCCTCGACCTTCCCCTCATCGCCGGCCGGGGCGTCATCCGCTAGCAAAGGGATCATCTACCATCTCTGCCGTGCCCTCCGACCTCGGCCTGAAAGCGATGAACAGCGTCCACCGCCTGGTGCTCTCCGCCACGGGCGGCCGGCTCGGGTGGTCAGCGTCCGGGATGCCGGTGCTCGAGCTGACCACCACCGGGCGGCGCAGCGGCCAACTCCGCACCACCATGCTGACCTCGCCCTACCAGGAAGGGTCGACGATCGTCATCGTGGCGTCGCGGGGAGGCGACGACCACCATCCCGCTTGGTACCTCAATCTTCGGGACAAGCCTGAGGTCACCGTGTCGGTGGGGGGCAAGCCGGCACAGCCGATGAGGGCCGAGATCGCCGGCCCTGAGGAGCGGGCCCGGTTGTGGCCTCTCGTCACTGCCGACCACCGCAACTACGCCGGCTACCAGCGAAAGACCACTCGAGAGATACCGCTGGTCCTCCTCCACCCGATCGACGGCTGATCGCCTAGTTCGCTGCTCCGAGGGCCGAGGTGAGGCGCGCCTGGTAGGCGTCGGCCAGCGCCCAAAGCTGAGCTTCGGCGTCGCCAGTGAACGACGGGCCGTGCATGAGGCCGAGCGTGCCCGGCTGGAGCCCGGCCAAGCGGCGGATGGTGGGAGCCGTGTCCGGGGTCAGGCATGTGGCCCGGAACACGTCCTCGGCCACGATCGCCGGCTCGAGGAGGTCGCCCTCGGTCAGGGCCGGGCTCGGCCCCATGGCCGTGAACAGATCGCCGCACAGCAGCGTGCCCGTCGTCTCCTCGAACAGCACGTGGGCGTCCCAGCCGTGGGGGACGTGGGGGGTGTCGATGCTGCGGATCCGTTTGCCGCCGAGGTCGAGGACCTCGCCGTCGGCCAGTTGACGCGGCGGCCGGTCGGCCAGATCGTTCACCGAGACGATGCAGCCCATCGCCGGATGGGCGACCTCGGCCCTGGGCGCTGCCGCCAGCCACTGGTTCATGGCCCCGCACTCGTCGGCCTCGACGTGGCCGAACATGATCCAGCGCAGACGCTCGGCCGGCACGACGCTCGCCGCCGCCGCGCGCACCAGCGGGAAGAGGTCATGGAGGCCGGCGTGGAACAGGAGCGGTTCCTCCGCGTCCACCAGAAACTGGTTGAACATGAAGTTGGCATCGGGGACGAACGTCGAGAGCCGGTAGATGCCCTGGGCGATCTCCTCCACCTCTGTCTCCATCAGGACGACACCTCCTCGTCTCCTGCCCTGGTCCTGTGTAGGACACTACGCATCCGCCCTGCGGTCGTCAGTGCCTCCAGCGTCGTTGACCCTCTGGCGGCCGTTGAATTACCCTGCCCCGCACCAACCTCAGCCGAGGGAGGGCGATGGGTGATCCAGGGGTTTCCGCCGCCTCACCAGACCTCGAGTCGCTCGGCCCGGGCAGGCGCGTCGAGGTGCGGAACCGGTTCACCGGCACCTGGAGCCGAGGCTTCGACATCGCCGAGGTTCTCCCCGGCGGCTACCGCATCCGCCGGCTCTCGGACGGCAGCGTCCTGCCCACCCTGTTCCTTCGTGAGGACGTACGGCCGCGACCCCCTAGGAAGGCGGCCCTCTGGTGGTACCGCTGAGGTCGCGGGGGCGCACCGCTCCGGTGCGCCGGTAACGAGGTCGCCCGCATCGGGGGAGCGGGGGAGCGGACCGGCGGCTCCCGACGCCGCCGCCCGCAGGGCGTCCAACCAGGCCTCGAATTCGAGCCGCCGGCGCACCCATTGCACGGCTTCGTTCTCCGTCACACGCCACCACCTGATGCAGTTCTGTCGGTTCAGTGCGTTGCTGTTCTCAATATACATCTCTGTATCTAGAAGTCAAGGCTGACGAGCCCTGGCATGATGGGGTGATGCCGGTGGAGAAGCTGACGCCCGAGCGGCGCCGCCAGCTCACGCGCAAGACCCTGATCGAAGGGGCCGCCGAGGTCTTCGCCCAGAAGGGCTTCTACGGCGCCTCGCTGGAGGAGATCGGCGAGGTCGCCGGCTTCAGCCGCGGCGCCATCTACTCCAACTTCGGCAGCAAGGAGGAGCTGCTCTTCGGCGTGCTCGACCACTACATGGACGTCCAGCTCGGCGCCGTCATGACTGCAATGGAGGAGACGGGCCGCGCCGACCCGGTCACCGATGCCGTCGCCGCCACCGCCGCCTGGGAGTCGGCGACGCGCATCACGTCGAACTGGCCGACCCTGGCCCTCGAGTTGCGCCTCGCCGCCCTGAGGAACCGTGAGGTGCGGAAGCGACTGGCTGACTTCGAGCGCAAGAGCGGCGAGAAGGTGGCGCGCCTGATCGAAGAGGAGTGGGCCCGCCGCGGCGTGCAGCCGCAGATATCGGCGCGCGACTTCGCCGACCTCAGCCGCGCCGCGATCGAGGGCTTGACGCAGCTCGCCGCCATCGACGAGGAGGACTCGCCCCGCTACCGCCGGCTCGTAGGGGAGCTGTTCGTGATGCTCGCCTCCGCCGTCCTGGAGCCCGAGGACCCCTGACCGTGACGATGGACGTCCAGACGGCTATCGCCCACCTCGTCTACGCCTATGCAGAGCGAATCGACGCCGGCGACTTCGAGGGCGTCGCCGAGCTGTTCGCGGCCGGCACGATCACCGCCGAGGGCACCGACGCCGTCAGGGGCGGGCGTGACGACGTCCTCGAGATGTACCGACGGTCGACCCGCCTCTACGAGGACACGGGCACGCCGAAGACCAAGCACGTCACGACCAACCTCGTCATCGAGGTGGACGAGGGGGCCGCCACGGCACGGGCGCGGTCGTATTTCACCGTGCTCCAGGCCACGCCCGAGATCGCGCTCCAGCCCATCATCGCCGGGCGGTACCACGACCGGTTCGAGGGTCCCGAGGGGACCTGGCGGTTCGCCGAACGTCACATCATCTGCGACCTCTTCGGCGATCTCAGCCACCATCTGCTGTAGCGCCCGCTCGGCACCCGTCAGGGGCCAATCGAGGGCCGCAGCACCCCTGCCCACTAGCGTGGCCCGCCGTGATCAGGGGCCCCCGGCAGCGTCAGCAGTCCGGGCGAGTCCCCGTCGCGGGCAGCATCGCCGCCATGCTGGCCGGAGCCGCCCTCGCAGCCTGCAGCACCACGAGCTCGCCCGGCGGCCGCGCCGCCTCGGCGACACTCCCCCCGACCATCGCGCCCACCACCACGAGCACCACCGCCCCGACGACGACCACCAGCGCCGACCCGGGGACGCTGCCCCAGACCGGGGACAAGCCGGTGGCCGGCGGTGCACTGTTCGACACCGGCGTCAACGACCTGTGGGAGGGCGTGGTGAACGACGACCCCAGGTCGGCTATGCCGTTCTTCTTCCCGCTGACGGCGTACCTTCAGGTGAAGGCCATCTCGGACCCTGCCGACGACTGGCAGGACCGGTTGGTGGCGGCGTACGCGCGCGATATCCACTCCCTTCATCGGAGCCTCGGTCCGAAAGCCGCACAGGCGCAGCTCGTCGGCATCGACGTGCCGCAGTACCAAGCTGAATGGATCACGCCCGGGGTCGAGTACAACAAGCTCAGCTACTGGCGGGTGTACGGCACGAGGATTCGCTACACGATCGACGGCCGGGCGCAGTCGTTCGCGGTGGCGTCGCTCATCTCGTGGCGCGGCGAGTGGTACGTGGTTCACTTGAGCTCCATCTCCTGAGCGGGCACCGGTAGGCTGCCTTCGAGGCGGCAGACGGCAGGCGGCAGGCGGAATGAGGGGGGAGCGTGGCGCTGCCCATCGAGGGCTACGGGGTCATCGGCGACACCCACACCGCGGCGCTGGTCGGTCGGGACGGTTCCATCGACTGGCTCTGCGCGCCCCGGTTCGACTCGGCCGCGTGCTTCGCCGCCGTGCTGGGAGACGAGCGCCACGGTCGCTGGAAGCTGGCGCCGGTGGCCCCGGTGCGCGCCACGCGCCGGCGGTACTGCGGCGACTCGTTGGTGCTGGAGACCGAGCTCGACACCGATGAGGGAACCGTCAGGCTGACGGACTGGATGCCCGTGCCGGAGGCACGCGGCGACCACCCCGAGGTGCGCCGCCTGGTCGAGGGGGTCCAAGGACGGGTGTCCATGCGCATGGAGCTCGTCATCTGTTTCGACTACGGCTCCCTGGTGCCGCGGGTCCAGGATCTCGACGGCGTCCTCGCCGCCATGGGCGGGCCCGATGCCCTCTTCCTGTGGTCGCCGGTGCCCACGCACGGGGAGCGGCTCACCACGGTGGCCGACTTCAGCGTGGACGAGGGCGAACGCCTGCCGTTCGTGCTGGCCTGGCAACCGTCGCACCTGGAGCCGCCGCCGCGTCCTGCTGGCCCGATCACCTTCGACGAGACCAGACGGTGGTGGGAGGACTGGGCGGGGGCCTGCACCTACACCGGTCCGTGGCGCGACGCCGTGATGCGCTCACTGCTCACCCTCAAGGCGCTGACCTACGCGCCCACCGGCGGCATCGTCGCCGCCGTCACCACCTCGCTGCCGGAGGAGATCGGCGGGGTGCGCAACTGGGACTACCGGTTCTGCTGGCTGCGGGACGCCACCCTGACGCTCTACTCGCTCGTGGCGACGGGCTACGGGCACGAGGCCGTGTCATGGTGGTACTGGCTGCTGCGGGCGGCCGCCGGCGACCCGGCCCAGGTCCAGATCATGTACGGCCCGGCGGGGGAGCGGCGGCTCACCGAGCTGGAGCTCCCTTGGCTCCCCGGCTACGAGGGCTCGGCGCCGGTACGGGTGGGCAACGCCGCCTCCGACCAATACCAGCTCGACGTCTACGGCGAGATCGCCGACGCCATGTACCTGGCCGTGGAGGCCGGCTTCGACGACGAAGGGCCGGGCTGGGCCGAGGTGATGGAGGTGCTCGAGTTCCTCGAGCACGCGTGGCGCGAGCCCGACGAGGGCATCTGGGAGATACGCGGACCCCGCCAACATTTCACCCACTCGAAGGTCATGGCCTGGGTGGCCATGGATCGGGTCGTCAAGATCATCGAGCAGTACGGCCTGACCGGGCCGGTGGACCGTTGGCGGGCGGTGCGCGACGAGATCCGCGCCGAGGTGCTGGCCAAGGGTTGGAACGCCGATAGACGGGCCTTCACCCAGTTCTACGGGTCCGACCGGCTCGACGCCAGCGTGCTGCTGCTCCCGGCCGTGGGCTTTCTCCCGGCCACCGACGAGCGGATGCGGGCGACGGTGGACACCATCCAGCGGGAGCTGTGCCACGACGGCCTGGTCCTGCGCTACCAGACCGATGACGCCAACGTGGACGGTCTGCCCGGGAGCGAGGGCGTCTTCCTGGCCTGCTCGTTCTGGCTGGTGGACGACCTCGCCCTCATGGGCCGCACGACGGAGGCCCGGGCGCTGTTCGAGCGCCTTCTCAGCCTGCGCAACGACGTCGGCCTGCTGTCGGAGGAGTACGACCCGGAGGCCGGGCGCCTGCTGGGGAACTTTCCCCAGGCCTTCTCCCACGTGGCCATCGTCAACACGGCGCGGGTCCTGTCTGCATGCGAGGCGGCGACGACCGCCGGCGACCGTCTACGAGCTCCCCACTCCCCGTAGCCCCGCCCACGCCAGCTCGGCGATGCGGTGCGCCAGCTCGTCGGGATCGATATCGATCTCCTCGCCCTCGGCCCGATCGGCTCTCACGGGCCCGTCGGTGCCGTCGACGCGTGCGGCAAGCGAGCGTCGGGTGACCACGTGGCTGCTGGCACCTTCGGCCATCCCGACCACCGCGTAGGCGAGCAACCTGCGGTGCGCGGTGTCGATGTCGGCATCGATCCGCTCGGCGACGGCCCCGGCGATCGAGTCCTCGACGCGGCGGACGGCGGCGCTGAACTCCTCGTCTCGCCGGGCCAGGCTTCCGAACAGCAACCGGAAGGCATGCTCGTGCACCGCGACGAAACGGAAATACGCGGCGAACCCGGCCTCCACCTGTTGGCGAGGCCCGGTGGCGGTGGCCGTGGCCTTGGTGATGGCGTCCATCAGCCGGGCGCCCACGTCGTCGAGCAGCTCCAGGTAGAGGGCCCGCTTCGACCGGAAATGCTGATACAGCACGGGTTTCGTGACCCCGGCGGCCTCGGCGATGTCGTCCATCGACGTGACGTGGAAGCCGTTGGCGGCGAAGGCTTCGAGCGCCACGTCGAGCAGCTGGCGCCGGCGCTCACGGGCAGGCAGCCGGGGCCCCGGAGGGCGTGTCGGATCGACGCGATCGCCCGCCAGGCCGGCCCGCCCGGTCGGAAGACGCCCGCGGGGGCGATCAGGAGCGTCCATCGGTGACACGGTAACGGGTGACGCGGATCACAGGCGGTTCTCAGGCAGGAACCCACATGCCGGCGGCGAATCATGCAGTTCATGGCCGCTCCGCAGGGGACGCCGTCGTCGGAGTCTCGGCGCCCTCCTGAGCCACTCCGTCCCCTTCCCGCCGCCAACGCCGGCATCACGCTGCTGATGGTCCAGGCCCGGCGTCGGCGGTACCGGCGGGTTTTCCCACCGCGCCAATAGCTGTCGCCGTCGGCACACTCGAGCGTCCGATAGCGCGCGTACCCTGACGCGAGCGTCAGAAAACTGGGCACATTCGCCTGCTGGCGGCAGGTATGGGGCCGGCGGGGTCGAACGACAACTAGCGAGGGCGTAACTAGGGGTCTGCTCGCGGTTTGCTGGGAGGCGCGATGCGCAAGATCAGGGTGGGGATTGCTGGGCTGGGAGCGGTGGCGCTGGTCGTCGGCGGAGCTGGCATGGCCGCGGCGGTCAGCACAGGGGGCTACAGCCCGAGCCAGCAGGACTGCGCGCCGAACGCCGACGCCAACATGACCCAGGCGGCCCAGCCCGGCTGCCACAACCTCAAGGTCAACGTCGCCGACGGCTCGGGACGTCGCTACGTTCAGGTCGGCAGCGATCAGGAGGCACAGAACCAGAATCCGCACGGGGTCGACGTATCCGTCACGCCCAACGGCCAGAGGCCGGGGACGCCCCCGTCGGGGCCTGCTATCGGTGCCCACGTCGAGAACGGAACGCCGCCCACCGTCAAGCCGAACATCCAGAGCGGAACCCCGAACGGCTCCGCCGCCAGTCTTCTCACGGGAGGACAGGTCTACTTCGGCGCTGACGACAACCTCGACGTCGGCGAGCACGACGGCGTCAACGGCCAGTACGGCACGACAAAGTCCGTCAACGGCCCGTCGGATGGCGGCGACCTCGAGGTGAACTGGCATCCCGGGCAGACGACCACCTGGCTGGCCGATCTGATGGTCCTCGCCCACGGCGGATCGCCGGCGCCGGTCGCCGAGAACCCGGTCCCAGTGGCCGACGCCGGCGGCGGTGGGTGCGCCGACGGCACCTGCATCGGGGTCTATACCGCCCAGCGCAGCATCTACCAGGGCGGCGGTGCAGGGCCCAACGGGAAGAGCCGCGACGCCTACAACTACCAGGGCAAGACCTGGGACCCGTACGACTGCAACAGCGGCGACACGAAGAGTGAGCAGGCGTGCATCACCGAGGGCGGCCATACCATGGACTGGTACCGCCAGCAGGAGGCTCGGAACGTCTACGCCCAGCCCGGCGTGACCGTCTACGAGGACCCCGATCCCCAGGGGTCCCCGGCGGGACCGCCGCAGCTCTACCCGCTGCCCGCCGCCTACGCCGGCACCTGCGGCGTGGCCGCCGGCGGTGGCGCGGTCAAGGCTCCAGCCTCCCCCCTCACCAACGGCGCCGGGCAAGTTGTGGTGGCGCCGACCGGCTGCTGACAGGGGGGTGTACACCCCGAGAAGGGGTCGCTACCATGTGGTCGAGAAATTTCAGCGTGGGTCGTTGACATTTAGGTGGTTGCACCGTCGCCATCGCGTGTTGCGGCGTCGCACGGCGGCCTCGTTGGGGGGTGAATCGTCGATGACCGCTCCGTCGAGTGCTGCGGGCCGACGTGGGAGTAATCAGGAAGAGCAAGGCCGGAGACGGCGTCGCAGACCAGCTGAGCTGCTCTTGGCCGCAGCGATCCTCGCTACGCCGCTTGCCCTCCTCGCCGCCCTCACACCGAGCACCCCGGCGGTCGCCGCTCCACCCGGCCACGGAGGGGGCGGACCAGGCGGCGGCGTCTTCGAGCCCAGCGCGCCATACAACGCCACCTTCTTCTATCCGTGGTACTCGAACGGTTCGTCCGACGGGAGCTTCTGGCAACACTGGCAGGGCTCGGTATCCCCCAACGTCAGCCACACGCCCCCGGCGAACTGGTTGTCCCATTACCTGCCGGCGGTGAACAACACGAGCGCCTTCACGCCCTCGACCCAGTTGTACAACTCGAGCGACGTCAACGTCTTCAACTGGCAGGTGGGTCAGATGAAGGCAGCCCACCAGGCTGTTGCCATCTCCTCGTGGTGGGGCCAGGGAGATCCGAGCGATACGAACTTCAACACCATCATGCGGTACATGAACCCGGCGACGTCCGCCGACCCCAGCAACCCTTACCCGAATTTGCGTTGGGCCGTGTATTACGAGCAGGAGGGCTACGGCGACCCGAGCGTCGCTCAGATAGACAGCGACCTGAACTACATCAAGAGCCACTACGCGAACCAGCCTGGCTACCTCAAGATCGGCGGCAAGCCCGTCGTGTTCGTGTACAACGCCAAGGACTGCAACTGCGCCGATTGGTGGACCAGCGACGTCACCCGGTGGAGGCAGGCCCGATCCGACACTGGATTTTACGTCAACATGAAGATCGACCCCGTGGTCTATGGAGGCGTCAGTCCCAAGGTCGTGGACGGCTGGCATGAGTACGGCCCCACGAGCCGTGCCGATCAGTACGGGCGGTACTACTACATGATCAGCCCCGGCTTCTGGCGGGAACAGGACCCATACGTCCTGGCCAGGGATCCCGTCGCCTTCGCCACCGCGGCCAAGGCGATGGCCAGTGCGTCCGTCACATGGAAGCTGACCGAGACCTGGAACGAGTGGATCGAAGGGACGTCCGTCGAGCCCGGCATCGACGCCAACTGGACCTACGACGGAGGGCCAAACAATGGTCAGGCGACCCAGGCGGATTCAGGCTTCGGCGTGACCTCGGGTCCATGCACGGCGACGACCTGCACAAGCACGACATGGGTGAACACTCTCGGAGCCAACCTCCCTCCGCCCTCCTGAGCCCGAACGGAAGGGAGGCTCAGGCTCAGTACTCGATGACCGAGCGGGCCACCTCGCCCGTCTTCATGACGTCGAAGGCCTCGTTCACCTGCTCGAGGGTGATGGTCCTCGAGACGAGCTCGTCCAGCTTGAGCTGACCCTGCTGGTAGAGGTCGATCAGCCTGGGAACATCTCGCTGCACGTTGGATGACCCGTACCAGCATCCCTTGATCGTCTTCTCCTGGAGGACGACTCCGAAGAAGGCGGGCAGGTTGATCATGGCGTCCATCTTGGGCACGCCGACGAGGATGGCCTGCCCGCCCCGTCGGGTCATGGTGATCGTCTGGTCGATGGTCTTCTCCAGGCCGATGACCTCGAAGGCCACGTCGGCCCCGCGCTGGCCGGTCATGTCCATCACCTGGCTCACCGGGTCCCCCTGGCTGGCGTTGACGGTCGCCGTGGCGCCGAACTCCTTGGCCAGTGAGAGCTTGGTCTCATTCATGTCGATGGCGATGATCTCTGCCGCGCCGGCGATGCGCGCGCCCTGGATGACGTTGAGCCCGACGCCGCCGCAGCCGACGACGGCAACGGTGTCGCCCTCATGGATGTCCGCCGTGTTCAGGGCCGCGCCCGTCCCGGTGAGGACACCGCAACCGATGAGGGCGGCCAGCTTGAGGTCGAAGTCGGCGGGGATCTTCACGGCGCCGATCTCGGGCACGTCGGTCACCTCGGAGAAGGTGCCCGATGCCGCCATCTGCGGCAGCGGTGCACCCTGTGATGACATCCGCGGGGTGCCGTCGAGCAACCCGCCGGTCGCCAGCGCGTTGCTGCCCTGCTCGCACAGCTGGGGTTGGCCGCGGGTGCAGAAGAAGCACACGCCGCACTGCGGCACCCACGAGATGACCACGTGGTCGCCCGGTGCCAGCTTGGTCACCCCGGGCCCGACCTCCTCGATGACCCCGGCGCCCTCGTGTCCCAGCACCATGGGCGCCCCGGCGGGCATGGTGCCGTTCTGCATCGACAGGTCGGAGTGACACACGCCCGACGCCGCCATGCGCACCTTGACCTCGCCGGCGTGGGGCGCCTCGACCTGGATGTCGTCGCGTATCTCGAGCGGCTGGTCGATGCCGATCAGGACTGCGGCCTTGCCCATCGTGCCTCCTGAAGCGCTGAAACAGGTTCTGGTGCATCGTCCCACAAGGACCAGGAGCCACGAAACCGCCGATCCCTACCAGCGGCCCCAACGGGCCGACTCGATGAGGCGCGCCAGCTTCCCCGGCAGGTCGGCCAGGGCGAAGTGGCGCCGAGCCACCGCGGCGTTGTGCTCGAGCACCGCCGGGTCGGGGCGTCCGAGCCAGCGGGCCAGCGGCGCCGGGTCGTCGGCCGGCAGCCAGCGAAAGCCGAGGGCAACGAGCTCAGCCGCCACCGGGTAGTCGCCTACGGCCAGGGCTCGACGATGGATGGCCGACTCGACAGTGGGGTTGCCGAAGCCCTCCCAGTACGAGGGGAAGGCGACGGCGTCGCACGCCGCGTAGGGCCCCGCCATCTCGGTGCTGGGCCCGCCTGGCCCGGGCCCGTGGATGACCGGGACGCGGGCACCGCCCAGGAGGCGCTCGAGCTCTGGTCCGTAGCCCTCCTCCGCCGACCCGAGGAGCCAGTACACGGCGCCCACGGCCTCGGCCAGGGCGAGCCCGGCGGGGACGTTCTTGCGGGCGATGGCCCGGGTGGGCTGGAGCAGGAGGCGGGTCTGGTCGTCGAGGCCGATGGCCCGCCGGGTGGTGGAGCGGTCGCCGGGCGCTGTCCTCGGGTCGTAGGCGTCGGTGTCGAATGCGTTGCGGATCGTCACCGCCTCGATCGCCCGCTCGGCCAGCTGGCTGCGGCTCAGGTCGTTGATCGTCACGTGTCGCCAGCAGGAGTCGGTCGGGGGACCACCGAGGTGGGCGAAGCGGGCCCGCTGCCAGGGCAGGTCGTGATGGCGGAGGATGGCGGGACGGCCCGCCAGCACCCTGGCCACCACGGCGGCGGCGCCCGGGTTGAGCGGCAGGGAGAGGAGGTTCTCCACGACGACCAGGTCGGCCGTAG
This sequence comes from Acidimicrobiales bacterium, assembly GCA_036270875.1. Classification (NCBI taxonomy): domain Bacteria; kingdom Bacillati; phylum Actinomycetota; class Acidimicrobiia; order Acidimicrobiales; species Acidimicrobiales bacterium. The sequence goes on along the minus strand of DATBBR010000018.1, from coordinate 2,267 downwards.
CCACCGCGTCGGCGACCTCCCGGGTCGAGGGTGGATCGGGAGCGTCCATGGCCAGGCCGGGGACGAGCCGTTCCACCGGCCCCTCACCGGCCACCGTCCGCACCGAGAAGCCGAGCTCGCCCAGCGCCCAGGCCCACTTGCTCGCCTCCACTCCGACGCCATCGGGCCCGCCGAGTCGGAACGACACGATGGCGGCGGTGGGCACGGCTGCTGGCTTCCCTGGGATCCGGGGGGTGACCCCGCCGGTCGCTTCACGCTACCGTCCTGGCGGTGGCCGACGAGCTCCTCTACGAGCAGGGGTACGGCGTGGCGCGCCTGACGATCAACCGTCCGGAGCGGCGCAACGCCATCTCCTGGGGCGTGATCTCCGGTCTGCGGGCGGCCCTGGCGCGGGCCAAGGACGACCCCGGCGTGCGGGTGGTGGTGCTCACCGGAGCGGGCGACAAGGCGTTCTGCGCCGGCGCCGACCTCGGTGGCATGGCTGACGGCGACGACGGGTTCCTCGCCTCGCACGAGGGACGGGGCGAGATGGCCCGGCTGTTCGAGGACCTGTGGCAGCTGGGCAAGCCCACCATCGCCCGGGTGCGGGGCTACGCCCTGGCCGGCGGCTTCGGGCTGGCTCTCGCCTGTGACTTCGTGGTGGCGGCCGATGACGCCCGCTTCGGCACCCCCGAGGTCGACGTCGGCCTGTGGCCGTACATGATCACCGTCCCCCTCGTCCGCTCGATGGCCCCCAAGAAGGCGCTCGAGCTCATGCTGACCGGCCGTCGAGTCGGGGCGGAGGAGGCGGACCGGTTGGGCTTCGTGACATCGGTGGTCCCGGTGGACCGGCTGGACGGTGCCGTCGACGAGCTGGCGGGCACCCTGGCGGCCAAACCGCCGTCGGTGGTGAAGCTCGGTCGCGACTCGTTCTACGCCACTTGGGACCTGGCCGCCGCCGAGGCGCTCCGGTACCTCCACCCCATGCTGACGATCACGACCATGACCGACGATGCACGCGAGGGCATCGCCGCCTTCGCCGAGAAGCGGCCACCTCGCTGGAGCGGGAGCTAGCGTGAGCGAGCGCACCCCACCGGACGGCGGCCGCAAGCCGCCCCCGCCAGAGCTGCACGACTGGAAGCCGCTGGTCGAGGACCTGGCCGGCCGGCGCGAGCGGGCCGTGGCCATGGGTGGCGACAAGCAGCTGGCCCGTCAGCGGTCGCTCGGCAAGCTGCCCGTGCGCGAGCGCCTCGAGATCCTGCTGGATCCCGGATCCTTCGTCGAGTACGGGCTGCTCGCCGACTCGATGGACCCGGAGCTGACGTCGAGCAGGGGCTATCTGGCCGCCGACGGCATGGTTGCCGGCGTGGGAGAGATCGACGGCCGACGGGTGGCGGTGTGCGCCTACGACTTCACCGTGCTTGCCGGGTCCATGGGCGCCGTCGGCGAGTCGAAGACGGCCCGTCTGCGCGAGCTGGCACTGCGCCAGCGCATCCCCGTCGTGTGGCTGCTGGACTCGGCGGGCGCCCGCATCCAGGCGACCAGCGGGTCGACGTTCGCGGCGGCGGGGGCCCTCTTCCGTGAGCAGGTGACGTTGTCCGGGGTCGTCCCGATGGTGGCGGCGATGCTCGGGCACTGCGCGGCGGGGACGGCGTACATCCCGGCGCTGGCGGATTTCGTGCCGATGGTGAAGGGGATCTCGTCGATGGCGCTCGGCGGGCGTCACCTGGTCAAGGCGGCGACCGGTGAGGACGTGTCCGAGGAGGAGATGGGCGGCTCGACTGTCCACACCACGATCAGCGGGGTGGCCGACCTCGAGGTCGCCGACGACGCCGAGTGCCTGGCCGCGGTGCGCTCGTACCTGTCGTTCTTCCCGTCGCACAACCGTCAGCCGCCGCCGGTCCGTCCCTCCACCGATCCTGTCGACCGGCGCTGCGAGGAGATCTACGACATCGTCCCGACGGCGCCCCGCCGGGCATACGACATGGACCGTGTCGTGCGCGTCATCGTCGACGACGGCGAGTTCTTCCCCATGAAGCCCGGGTGGGCCCGCAATGTGATCACCGGACTGGCCCGGGTCGGCGGCGAGCCGGTCGGCATCGTGGCCAGCCAGCCCAAGGTGCTGGGGGGGACCCTCGACGTCAACTCGGCCGACAAGGCGGCCCGGTTCGTGTGGCTGTGCGACGCCTTCGGCATCCCACTGGTCTTCCTCCAGGACGTACCCGGCTTCACCGTCGGGTCCGCCGTCGAGCGCCAGGGCATCATCCGCCACGGGGCCAAGATGCTGT
>DATBBR010000017.1 GCA_036270875.1 Acidimicrobiales bacterium | reverse complement strand
CATGCGTGGACCGCCTTGTCGCACTGCTGCAGCCCCAGCTCGCCGGTCGAGCCATCCTCCGAGTGCAAGGCTCGATCGCTCTCTCCCCGCGCTCGGAACCCCAACCCGACGTCGCCGTCCTTCGGTGGCGTGACGACTTCTACGCCGAGGAGCTCCCTGGACCTGCTGACGTCCTGCTCGCCGTGGAGGTAGCCGAGGCGTCCGCCGACACCGATCGGGACAAGACGAGGGCATACGGACGAGCCGGCATCGCCCAGGCGTGGGTTGTCGACCTAACCGCCGGTCGCCTGGAGGACAGTCGCACGCCGACGCCGGACGGATATGCCGACAGGCGAAATATTCGCCGGGAGACAGCGTCATCATGGCGGCGCTGCCGGGCGTCGAGCTAGAGGTCACCAGCATCCTCGCGTGAGCAGGCGATCCCGTGCTGAGCTCCGGCGCGTTCAGCCCTGACAGCCGCACAATCTGATCGGGCTGTCTCGTGGTCCCCCTCACGGACCCCTCGCGACACGATTTCGCTCAAGAGAGTCCCCCCTCAAAGTCCCCCTCGGGGCACCACGGGGTAACAACCATCCTGCTCAGACGCCATAGCCCGGGTCGCTCGGCCAGTTGGGCTGGAAGAGGTGCCATTGCTCGGGCGCCAAGCGGATCAGCCCCTCCAGCTCCCGCGCCAGGGCCTGGGTGATGCGGGCGACGTCGTCGGCGACGACGCCGAGCCGCTCCACGGGCAGCGGCGGCCGGATCACCACGTGGTTGAGCCCGTGCTCATTCGAGTACATCGTTGCTGGCAGCAGGGCGGCGCCGGTGCGGAGGGCGAGGGTGGCCGCGCCCGCAGGCAGTGAGGTCCGCTCTCCGAAAAAGTCGACCTCCACCCCGGTACCAACCAGGTCGCGGTCGCTGAGCAGGGCCACGACTCCCCCGTCGCGCAGCGTTCGCAGTACCGCTGCCCCCGCCCGCAGGCCGAGCGGGACCACCGTCATGCCCACTGCCCGGCGCATCTCGACGAACCAGTCGAACAGCTCGGGCGGCTCGAGGGGCTCGACCACCACCGTGAGCGGGTAGCCCACCGACGCCAGCCAGGCGCCGCCGCGGTCCCAGCTGCCCAGGTGGGGAACGCCGAGGATCACACCGCGTCCTTGGGCGATCCCGGCATCAAGATGCTCGAAGCCCTCGCGTTGCACATGTCGACCAAGATCGGCGGCCGAGAGGTCGAACAGCCGGAACGAGTCCGCCCAGTACTGGGCGTAGGAGGTGAAGGCACGCCCGACGGCGCGATCGAGCGCCTCTCCGTCGAGCTTGCCTCCGCTGACCCGCTGCAGGTGGCGGCGGACCATCGACCGTCGTCCCGGCAGGGCCGCCGAGAACACTGCTCCGGAGAACCTCGTCATCCGGGGCAGCGCCGCTTCGGGCAACGCCCGGGCGATGACGGCCGCGGCGCGGTACCCGGCGAAGATCGCCCGAGCCCGCTGGTGGGCCGCGAGGGCCCTGACGGTTACTGCCCGCTGGTGATGCGTCGCCTGCTCCGCCGAGCTTGGCCCGCTCGGGTCGCCCGGCTGGCGAGCACCCGCTGCCGGCGATCCCGCCAGCGACCGCCGGGTGCCAGTCGCTCAGGGCCGGAACGCAGCACGGTGGTCTCCCGCCACTGTCGCCAGCGCGACTCCACCCGACCCGTCCGCCACCGTGGGGCCTCTCTCGGCGCCGGGCTGGCCTGGCGCCACACCATGGCGAAGCGCTGGACGGCGGTCGCCAGGGTGAGGACCAGCATCACCCACAGCACGGGGACGAGCAGGGCGCTGAAGAGGAGCCCGATCCCGAGCAGCACGATGCGCTCGGCCCGCTCCATGATGCCCCCCTTGGCGTTGAAGCCCAGCGACTCGGCCTTGGCCCGCTCGTAGGACACGAGGAAGGCGGCTCCGAGCACCGCGAAGGGCAGCAGCGCCGCCTTGCCCCCGTGGATCGATGCCAGGTACCAGGCCACCCCGCCGAGCAGGAGCGTGTCCGTGACCCGGTCCGCCACCGAGTCGAAGAATGCTCCCCGGGGCGCCGCCGTCCCGGATGCTTTGGCGACGGGTCCGTCCAAAAGGTCGGGCAGCCCCGAAGCGATGAGCAGGATCACGCCGACCCACAGATAGCCGCTCCCGATGGCGACGGCGGCGCCAGCCGCCATCACCAGGCCCGTTAGCGTCAGTTGGTCGGCCGTGACACCGATCCGGCTCAGCCCGGCGCCGAGGGGTGTCGTCCCCTGGTCAACCCTGGCTCGCCAGCGGCCGTCGAACATGGTCGCTCCTTCGCCGACTACCACTCCACGCTACCACCGGCCATCTGTAGGCTAGCCATGCCCGTGACCAGCCCGAAGGCCGGTAGACGGGCACCTGAGCCCAGCCAGCACCACCTAAAGCGAGCGAGGTGTGTCGGTGTGAAGACCTTCCCTCCGGCCCGGATCCGAAACGTCGCCCTCGTGGGACACGGTGGCACGGGAAAGACGACCCTCGCCGAGGCGCTGCTCGCTGAGGCCGGCGCCATCACCCGGAGAGGCCGGGTGGAGGACGGCACGACCACGACGGATTTCGACCCCGAGGAGATCAAGCGCGGCATCTCGGTGTCACTCGCCCTGGCCCCCTTCGAGTTCCAGGGCCACAAGGTCAACCTGATCGACACACCGGGCTACGCGGACTTCGTGGGCGACGTGGCCGCGGCCCTGTCGATCGCCGACCTGGCCGTGTTCGTGGTCAGCGCCGTCGAGGGCGTCGAGGTCCAGACGGAGGTCGTCTGGCGCATGGCGGCCCAGGCCGGCGTGGCCAGGATGATCTTCGTGAACAAGCTCGACCGCGAGCGCTCCAGCTTCGAGCGCACCCTGGAGCAGCTGCGAACCCGGTTCGGAAGCGGCATCGCGCCCCTGGAGCTGCCCATCGGCGAGGAGGCGGAGTTCCGCGGCGTGGCCGACCTGCTGTCCGACACCGCGTTGTTCTACGGCGATGGAGCGCCGCGCACCGGCCCGATCCCCGACGAGATGGAGCCGCTCGAGCACCAGGTGCGCGACAACCTGGTGGAGGGCATCGTCGTGGCCGACGACGACCTCATGGAGCGGTACCTGGAAGGCGACGTCCCGAGCCCCAAGGAGCTCGAGGACACCCTCGCCCTCGGCGTCGCCTCCGCGAGCGTGTTCCCGGTCATATGTGGCTCGGCCGCCAAGGGGACCGCCATCGAGCGCCTGGCCGCCTACATCTGCGAGCTCGGCCCGTCTCCAGCCGACCGCCCCCCGGTCACGGTCCAGGCCGGCGACACGACCCAGGAGCTGCCGAACGACCCCGCCGGCCAGCCCCTGGCCCGGGTGTACAAGACCCTCGCCGACCCCTACGTGGGGAAGATCTCGATGCTGCGCGTGCTGTCGGGCACCATCCGCCCCGACACCGTGCTCACCAATCCCCGGACCCACACCGACGAGCGGCTCCACGCCCTGTTCACGCTTCGGGGCAAGGAGCAGGACCAGGTCGGCGAGGCGCCGGCGGGTGACCTGGTGGCGGTGGCCAAGCTTTCCGACACGACGACCGGCGACACCCTGGCGCCGAAGAACACCCCCGTGGTCGTGCCCGCCCCTCCTCCCTCGCCGCCCGTGCTGTCGATCGCCATCACGCCCCGCTCCAAGGGCGACGAGGACAAGCTCATGACCGCCCTCCACCGCCTGCAGGAGGAGGATCCGTCCATCGAGGTGACCCGGAGCGACGAGACGCACCAGACGGTCCTGGCCGGGATGGGCGAGACCCACTTGTCGATCGCGTGCGAGCGGCTCCATCGCAAGTTCGGCGTGGACGTCGAGACCGAAGAAGTCCGCGTGCCGTACCGCGAGACGATCACCAAGCCGGCCGAGGCCGAGGGCAAGTACAAGAAGCAGACGGGGGGCCACGGTCAGTTCGGCGTGGCCGACCTGAAGGTCGCTCCCCTCGAGCGGGGCGAGGGGTTCCAGTTCGCCGACGAGGTGGTGGGCGGCGCCATCCCCCGCCAGTTCATCCCCGCCGTGGAGAAGGGCGTGGTCGAGGCCATGCAGCAGGGCGGGGAGCACGGCTACCCGGTCGTCGACGTCAAGGTGACCGTGTACGACGGCAAGTACCACTCGGTCGACTCCTCCGAGATGAGCTTCAAGATGGCGGGCACCCTGGGCTTCAAGGCGGCGGTGGCGGCGGCCGGGCCGGTCCTGCTCGAGCCCGTCTCAGCCGTCGAGGTCACGGTGCCGGCGGACTACTCGGGCGACGTCATCAGCGACCTCAACTCACGACGCGGTCGGATCCAGGGCACCGACTCGGGCAACGACGGGGAGCAGGTCGTCATCGCTCTCGTCCCCACCTCGGAGGTCCAGCGCTACGCCATCGACCTGCGCTCGCTGACCGGCGGTCGCGGTCGCTTCACGCTCAGCCACCACCACTACGACGTGGTGCCGTCCCACCTGGTGAGCCGGTTGACCAAGACCCAGCTTCAGGCCTGAGGCCAGGCCGTCCGCAGCCGCCGCCAGGTGTCGGGGAGGCTCTCAGGCAACACCCTGGTCTCGGCCACCGCGGTGGTGAAGTTGGTGTCACCGACCCAGCGGGGAACGGCGTGAAAGTGAAAGTGACCGGGTACGCCGGCTCCAGCGGCGCGCCCGAGGTTCGCGCCGACGTTGACCCCGTCAGGACGGTACGAGGCCTTCAGCGCCCGGATGGCGTCTGACAGCGCCCCCCAGAGCTCGTCGGCCTCGTCGCCGGCGATGTCCTCCAGCTCGGCGACGTGGCGAGTGGGCATCACCATCAGGTGACCACTGGCGTACGGGAACGCGTTCAGCACGGCGAAGGCCCGTCGTCCTCGCCACACGACGTAGGTGACGTCGTCCGGCTCGCCGCTGCCCAAGATCCGGCAGAAGACGCAGTCCTCCTGCCCGGGCGCCGCGCCCGCTTGCGGCCGCTGCGCCGCCTGTTGCTCGGCCTCCGTGCGGTCATGGCCGGCCGAGGCGGCGGCCGAGCTGACGTACGGCATACGCCAACCCGCCCACAGGCGCTGCAGGCTCACGAGGCGTCCGCGGGCGCGTGCTCGGGTCCCACGCGGGCTTCGATTTCGCCCCCCAGCCGAGCCACGAAGTCGTCGACCGGAACGCCACGCTCCGGCGTCGCGCTCCCCCGGGCGTTCACTCCCACGGTCCCCGCGGCCACGTCGTCGTCGCCGACGACGAGCACGTAGGGCACCTTCTCCAGCTTGGCCCGCCGGATCCGGGCCCCGAGGGGCTCGTCGGCCTCGTCCACCTCGGCCCTGAACCCGTCTGCGCGCAGCCGATCGGCAAGTCGAACCGCGTAGGCGTCGTGGCCGTCCCGCACGGGCAGCACCTGCACCTGCACCGGCATCAGCCAGGTGGGCAGGGCGCCGGCGTAGTGCTCGAGGAGCAGGGCCATGAACCGCTCGACCGACCCGAACAGGGCGCGATGGATCATGAACGGGCGGTGGCGCTGGTTGTCGGCCCCGATGTACCACATGTCGAAGCGCTGCGGCTCCTGGAAGTCGACCTGCAGGGTGGAGAGCTGCCAGCGCCTGCCGATGGCGTCGCGCAGGTGCACGTCGACCTTGGGGGCGTAGAAGGCGCCCTCGCCTTCGGCCACGGTGTACGGGATACCGCTGGCGTCGAGGGCCCCGCGCAGGGCCTCGGTGGCCTGCTCCCACTCCTCGAGGCTGCCGAGGTACTCCTCGGGCCTGGTCGACAGCTCGGCCTCGAACTCGGTGAGGCCGAAGGTTCGCAGCACCCGCAGCACGAACGCCAGCAGGGTCTCCAGCTCGCCGCCCAGCTGCTCTGGCGTGCAGAAGATGTGGGAGTCGTCCTGGGTCATCCCCCGCACCCGGGCGAGCCCGTGCAGCACCCCGGAGCGCTCGAAGCGGTACACGGTGCCGAGCTCGAAGAGCCGCATCGGGAGCTCGCGGTAGGACCGGGCCCGGCTCTGGTACACGAGGATGTGCATGGGGCAGTTCATGGGCTTGGGGTAGTACGACGCCCCTTCCATCTCCATCGGGGGGTACATGCCCTCGGCGTACCACTGGAGGTGGCCCGACCTCTCGAACAGCGTCGACTTGGCCAGGTGCGGCGTCCACACCAGCTGGTAGCCACCGGCGAGGTGCTCGGCGCGCGAGTAGTCCTCCATGATCTGGCGTATCAGCGCCCCCTTGGGGTGGAAGAGCGGGAGCCCGCCGCCGATCTCGGGCGGGAAGTGGAACAGGTCCAGCTCGGCCCCCAGCCGGCGGTGATCCCGCCGCTCGGCCTCTTCGAGACGGTGCAGGTGCTCGGCCAGGGCGGCGTTCGACTCCCAGGCCGTCCCGTACACCCGCTGGAGCTGGGGCCGACGCTCGTCGCCCCGCCAGTAGGCGCCCGCCACCCGCATGAGCTTGAAGGCACCCAGTCGGTCGGTGGACGGCACGTGCGGGCCGCGACAGAGGTCGACGAAGTGGGGAGGGTTGCGATAGGTGCTCACCGCGCCCGCGTCCACACCTTCGCTGCGGGACTCCGGATCGTCCCCGTTCCGTGACGCCGCTCCAACGCCTTCGATGATCTCCTGCTTGAAGGGCTGGTCGGCGAAGATGCGGAGCCCTTCGGAGGTGGAGTGCTCCTCGCGCACGAACGGCTGGCCCTCGGCGACGATCTCGCGCATGCGGGCCTCGATCCGGTCCAGGTCCTCGTCGGTGAAGTGCTCCCCTCCTGGCAGCTCGAAGTCGTAGTAGAAGCCGTCCTCGACGGCGGGGCCGATGGCGAAGTGGGCGCCCGGCCACAGGTCGAGCACGGCCTGAGCGAGCACGTGGGCCGTCGAATGACGGAGCACAACCCGCCCCTCGGGCGAGCCCGCGGTCACGATCGACGCCGTGTCGCCGGTGTGCAGCGGCGTCGCGAGGTCGACCTCCCTGCCGTCGACGACGGCGGCGACGGCAGCCTTCGAGAGCCGGGGTCCGATGGCGGCGGCCAGGTCGCCGGCGGTGGATCCCGCCGCCAGCGATCGCGTCGAACCGTCAGGAAGGGTGACCTCGATGTCGTCGGCCATATCAACGGGCGAGCGTACTGCCGGGCCGCCGACCTATCGACGGGGATTTGCGACGGGGCCGCCCCTGCGCGGCCGGCCCCGTCGGCAGAGCGCTCTGTGTTGTGCTCCCCGGGGAGCTCAGGTCGAGCTGGCGAACACCGGCTCGGGTGCCTCGGCCCGGTCGACTTCCGGACGGGCCAGCATGACGACGCTGGCCACCAGCACCCACGCCAACGCGGCGATGAGAGCCCCCATCTGCAGGCCGACCCAGCCTGCGCTGTAGGTGGTCACGTAGAAGGCGCTGATCCCGCCGATGAAGGCCGCGGCGGAGAACAGCAGACCCGCGTAGCCGAGGGGCGGAGCGACCAGCTCCTTGCGAACCATCGCCACCGAGGCCGCAGCCAGGAACAGTGCAATCGTCAAGGCCAGCACGCCGTACAGGATGTCGCTCATGAAGAAAAGGCTCCGGACGACGCCGGCATTCGTGATGACGTCGATCCGGTGGGACCCGAAGGCCAGCGCGGCCTGCGGGATGGCGACCAGGACGCCCACGACCGCGACCGCGGTCCCCGACACGAGCACGATCGGCGACAGCGCCTCGCTGCCACCTTCAGCGCGCTGGAGGACGTGGCGCAGGTGACTGACGAACCACAGGAAGAAGAGACTGCCCAACGTCCCGAGCAGGGCCGCGGTGAGCAGGCCGCCCCGGTTGCTGGCGTAGTAGATGGCGATGTTCAAGGATGACGCGTTGATGTGGGGCGGCGTGGGAACGACGAAAACGCTCGCCACGATCAACGCCACGAAGACGATGCCGGCGGCAGCTCCTGCCTGTTCCCACCTGTTCTCGTTCATATCTCCCCCTTGTCGGGGCCCCGTGTTGGCGGAGCCTCCGGTTGGAGGATACGGCCTGCCCCGATCCTGCTGGAAGGGGGGCATTTCGGGCGACCCCCTCTATCTAGTCCGAAAGTTGGCCTTGTCCGAAAGTTGGCCTTGTCCGGCGCCACGCCGTCAGGTGACGCCGAGCAAGGCGACCGCTTCGGACACGCCGCGTCCGGCGGCGACCTCGTTGTCGATGGCGGCCATGGCGGCGGGCGTGTCGAGGTCGTCGTCGAGACTTCTCCTCACCCGGTCGAGGCCAGCCGAGCCGGTCCCGGCCGCCCGCCAGGACTCGAGCCGGCGGGTCGCCTCCCCAAGCATCGCGTCGCGCCACTCCCACGGCTGCCGGTAGTGGTTGGCGAGGATGGCCAGCCGGAGCGCCGAAGCGTCCCACTCCTTCAGCACGTCGCTCACGAAGACCAGGTTGCCGAGGGACTTCGACATCTTGACGCCGTCGAGGCCCACCAGGGCCTGGTGCATCCAGTGGCGGACGAACGTCTCGCCCGTCGCCGCCTCGGACTGGGCGGCCTCGCACTCGTGGTGAGGGAAGATGAGATCCGTCCCGCCTCCGTGCAGGTCAATGGTCGTGCCCAGCTCCCGCATCGCCAGCGCCGAGCACTCGATGTGCCAGCCCGGCCTGCCGTCGCCCCACAGTGAGCTCCACGCCGGCTCGTCGGGCGCCGAGGGCTGCCACAGCACGAAATCCAACGGGTCTCGCTTGTACGGGTCGTCCGGATTGCCACCGTTCTCAGCAGCCAGCCGCAACATCTCTTTGCGATCGAGGTGGCTGATCTGGCCGAACCGGGGGAAGCTGTCGACGCTGAAGTACACGCCACCGCCCGCCCGGTAGGCGTGGCCCGAGTCCAGCACCATGCCGATGAACCCGAGGATGTCGGGAATGGCGGAGGTCGCCCGGGGCTCGCTGAAGGCGGGCAGGAGGCCCAGGGACCGCATGTCGGCGTCGAAGCGGGCCATCTCCTCGGCCGCCAGGTCGAGATAGTGCACGCCCAGATGCCGGGCGGTGCGGAGGATGTCGTCGTCGACGTCGGTGATGTTGCGCACGCACTGGGTCTCGTGACCGAGATCACGCAGTCGCCGCTGGAGGACATCGAACGTCAGGTAGACGGCGGCGTGACCGAGGTGCGCGGCGTCATACGGGGTGATGCCACAGGTGTACATGGTGACGACCGGGCCCGGCTCGAAGGGCACCACACGGCGCCGGGCGGTGTCGTACAGCTGCATCACCATCTGGCTCCAAGCGAGACGTCAGCTCGAGTCGATCCCGGTGAGTCGAACCGCCGACCGGGCACGGTACCGAATGTTGACCGAGGCCAGTACAGCGGTGAAGGCCTCGACCGGTGCTGCAGCAGCCAGGGTACCGGCGTCGATGGGGCGGAGCCCCGGAATCAGGCGCACCAGGTCGGCAACCGCCTTGGTGGCCTGCGGGTGGTCCGAGCAGACGAGCACGTCGCTCTCGATCGGATGGTCGAGATCGCCGAGGTGCCGGGCGGGGAGGTGCTGGAAGGCAGCCGCGACCATGGCGCGCGGCGCCGCGGCCTGGACCTCGGCGGCGATCGAGCCCCGGGCAGGAATGAGCGGATGCAGCTCGTCGCCCACCTTGACCAGGGCGTTGGCCATGGACGCGACCACCTTGTCGGTGAGCAGCGGTGCCATCGAGGCCGCCATGCCGGGGGCCGAGTCCCACGGGGTGGCGATGACGACGAGCTCTGGCTCGGCCGCCTGCTCGTTCTGGGCGCCCCGTATCCGCAGCTGGCGGTCGGGCCACTCGCGAACCAGCTCGTCGACGATGTCCTCCGCCCGCTCGGAGGAACGCGATCCGATGATCACCTCGACGCCGACTGACGCCAGACGGGCGGCGAGGGCACGCCCGGCCGGACCGGTTCCTCCGATGAGTCCCACCTTCATGGGCCCACCCTTGCACAGCGGACCGTGCCCGTCGTATCCCCTGGGCCCCGCGTCGGCCGGGTCGTGCCCCGCTCCGGCGGCGGTAACGTCACCCCGCCGCCAGAGATCGGAGATGGGATGGGAATCCTCGAGGGCAAGCGGATCCTCGTGACCGGGGTGCTCACTGACGCGTCGCTGGCGTTCGCCGTGGCCCAGCTGGCCCAGGCAGAGGGGGCAGAAGTGGTGCTGACCGGCGCGGCCCGAGGCCTGTCGATCACCCGACGGACGGCCCGCAAGCTGGACGCGCCGGCAGACGTGCTCGAGCTCGACGTCACCGACGCATCGCAGTTCGACGCCCTGGCCGAGGAGCTGGGCCGACGCTGGGGCGCGGTCGACGGCGTGCTGCACGCCATCGGGTTCGCGCCGCCGGACTGCCTGGGCGGTGACGTCATGCGAGCGGACTGGGACGACGTGGCGGTGGCCTTGCAGATTTCGGCCTACTCGCTCAAGCCCCTCACGCAGTCGCTGCTGCCGCTCATGAAGGCGGCCGGCGGGGGTTCGGTGGTCGGTCTCGATTTCGACGCCCGGGTGGCGTGGCCGGTCTACGACTGGATGGGCGTCGCCAAGGCGGCGTTGGAGTCGCTGGCCCGCTATCTCGCCCGGGACGTCGGCCCGGCCGGGGTCCGGGTCAACCTGGTGGCGGCGGGGCCGGCACGCACGCTGGCCGCCAAGTCCATACCGGGCTTCGACCGGTTCGAGGAGGTGTGGTCGGAGCGGGCACCGCTCGGCTGGGACGTCACCGACACCAAGGCGGTGGCCCAGGCGTGCGTGGCCATGCTCTCCGACTGGTTCCCGATGACGAGCGGCGAGATCGTCCACGTGGACGGGGGGTTCCACGCCATCGGGGCCTAGGTGGGCGCGACTTGCTTTGGCCGCCGACCGCCCTCCCTGACCGATCACGGTGGCTTCCTTCCGCCGCCGCTCCCGTTCCCGCTCCCGTTCCCGCTCCCGCTCCGCTTGCCGCCCAGCAGTCCCGCCTGGCGGTCGGCCTCGGTCTTCTTCTCGTGGCAGTCCCAGCAACGGCCCGCCACGTTGTCGTAGGTGGTGAAGCCGCCGTTGGCAACGGGGTCCACGTGGTCGCGCTGGATGCCGTGGCGAGTGCCGCAGTCCACACAGCTCAGGCCCTCGAAGGCGGGAGGATCTCCGAGCTCGATGGCCGTTCGCAGCTCGGCGGGGATGTAGCGGCCGACGTGCTTGACGGTGTGGATGGCCACCCCGTCGTGGATCACCGCCTTGATGTAGGCATCCTCGGCCAGGCGGCGGGCCGCCGACACGGGGATCGGTCCCCCACCGATGATGTGGGCCTGGCCCTCATCGTCGTCGCCGGCGGCGGTGAGCGGGCGCTGCCAGACCATGACCATGTCGACTCTGGTGGTGCTACCCCTGCCCTTGCCGGCCAGCATCTTGAGTAGGGCGTCGGCGCCGTGGGCGGCTCGGGGCTCGTCGGAGCCCTCACGGCGGGCGGCCTTGCGTATCCGGTCGGTCTCGGCGTCGAGTCGGTTGACGATGGGCACCCCCACCTCCGGTGGCAGGCCTCCGGCCAGGCGCACCATGCCGAGGTCGTCGATTCAGTGGCGAAGCTCCCGGGCGCGATGTTGACGGGCGTGGAGCTCCTCGGGGTCCGTGGACTTGAGCCGGCGGCTGCGGGCCTTGTCCCGCAGCACCGCAAGGCTCGCTGACTTTGCCAAGCCCATCAGCTCGCCCTCGCTGCCTGGGCACTCGGCCTCGGTCCTGGCGATCTCGGCCCCCTGGGCCAGTGAGAGCTCGCCGGAGACCACCGCCTCGCTGGTCTCCGGACAGTCCTCGAGGGCTGTGACGGTACCGAGGGCGGCTCGGGCCTGGCCTCTCGAGGAGCCGGCGGAGCGGGCCAGCCAGTCCACCGCATCGGCATAGCCCCGCCGATGGTGGGAACCGCACTCGGCCGCTCGGGCGGCAGCGCGAGCCCCGGCCGCCGCACAGGCCTTCTCGGTGCGCGCCAGCTCCTCGGCCAGCGCCGCGCAGTCGTCGCCGGAGAACAGCTCCGGGTCGAAGCCCACGAGCTCCGTACGCAGCGCCCGCGCTGTCACCACGGGGCTCTCGGGCATGCCACCTCCTCACTCCTTGTACAGCGCGGACCCGCGCTGAACCAACTGGAGGAGGGCGGTCGAGGCCCCGCCCACGAGGCACTGCTCCAACCTAGTCGAACGTGTGTTCGATGTCAAGGCCCCGCGGGGGCCTTGACGGCATGCCTGTCGCGTCTACTGGTGGGACGACAACCTTCGCCGCGGTACTTCGACCGGGATGGGCTGCGGTCGCGGCTGGGCGATCATCGCCCAGCCGTGCGCCGCGGCGCGGGACAACGAGGCAACCGTGGCCACGAACGCCACAGCAAGCAGGCCGAGAACGCGAGGTCCGGG
>DATBBR010000016.1 GCA_036270875.1 Acidimicrobiales bacterium | reverse complement strand
CGCGGCACTGACCCCGAAGCGCTCCTCGAACTCCTTGAGCAGCTCGCTCAGCTCGAGCACCGACATGTTCGCGATCCCGTCGAGGATCTCTTCCTTGGTTGCCACTTCGATTGCTCCTTTTGCTCTTCTCTCGTTCCTCGTGGTGACCCGGCTCGGCGCCTCGGCCCGGTTCTACGAAATCCGGGCCGAGGCGCCGACCAGATCACCCGGTCTCGTCGGCCGTCTCCGCCGAAGTCTCTGCCTCGCTGGTCTCGCTGGTAGGGGGGCTGGGGGTGGCTGCTGGTTCCTCTTGTGCGCTCGCCTCGGGCTCGCCCGCGGCGCTCGAATCGGTCTCGCTGGCGGGCCCGGAGGGAGCGGCATCGGCGGTGGCCGCCCTGTCGTCAGAAGGGCGGTCAGCGGCGGGTGCCGCTTCCTCACCCCGCTCGGGCTCGCCAGCTTCGGCGGGGGCGCCACCGCGCTGCTCGATCAACGCAGACACGCCGTACGCCAGGTTCTGGGGGAGCGCCTGGAGGAGGCCGGCGAGCTGCTGCATCGGGGCGGCGAGGGCGCCCGCGACCTGGGCCAGCATACGGTCCCGGGAGGGGAGCTCGGCCAGGGCCGTGGCGTCGGCCGCGGACAGGACGTTCTCGCCCAGGAGGCCGCCCTTGACGACCAGATGCGGGTTCGTGCGGGCGAAGTCGCGGAGGGCCTTGGCCACTGAGGCGGCGTCGCCATCGACGAAGGCGATGGCGGTCGGTCCCTCCACCAGCGGCTCGAGGGGCTCGAGACCGAGGTCCCTCACGGCGAACCGCACCAGGGTGTTCTTGTAGATCTTGTACTGGCCCCCGGCTTCGCGCAGGGCGCGGCGCAATCCGGCCAGCTCGGCGACGTTGAGACCGCGGTACTCGGTCAGGATGGCCGCGCTGGAGGAGGAGAGACGCGTCCGTACCTCTTCGACCAGGGCGACCTTCTCGGCCCTCGGGTTCTCCATCGCGCTCCTCCTCGAGCATCTCCATCGCGGCCTACGGCGACGAATGCCCCCGGTGCTCGAGGGTTCGCCTCGTCGGGCGGGCCTCAGCCCTTTCAGCGCCATGTCCAGGCGCACCGGATGTCTGCGGCGACCGGCGATCGGTTGTGGGATTCAGGCTACTACGCGGGGACGGCCAGCTCCTCGTCGTCGATGCGGAGCCGGTTGGGGTCGACCGGCACGCCCGGACCCATGGTCGATGCGAGGGTAACCGAGCGGATGTAGCGACCCTTGGCCGCCGCCGGCTTGGCCCGCTGCAGCTCCTCGATGAGCGCCCGCATGTTCTCCAGGAGCTGGGATCGGTCGAAGGAGACCTTGCCGATCGGCACGTGGACGTTGCCCACCTTGTCGGTCCGGTACTCGACCCGCCCGCCCTTGAACTCGACGACGGCGCGCCCCACCTCCGGGGTCACGGTGCCCGTCTTGGGGTTGGGCATGAGCCCCCGGGGTCCGAGGATCCGGCCCAGCCGACCCACCTGGCCCATCATGTCGGGCGCGGCGATGGCCACGTCGAAATCGAGGAACCCCTCGTTCTGCACCCGGGCGGCCAGCTCGGCCCCTCCGACGATGTCGGCTCCTGCGTCCCGGGCCTCGGTGGCGGCGTCGCCGGTCGCGAAGACCGCCACCCGCACGGCCTTGCCCGTGCCCGCCGGCAGGCTGACCGTTCCCCGCACGATCTGATCGGCCCTGCGAGGGTCGACCCCGAGGCGGACGGCCAGCTCGACGGTCTCGTCGAAGCGCGCCGTGCCGAGGCTCTTCACCACGTCGACCGCCTCGGCCGGCGTGTGCAGGCGCTGGCGGTCGAACCGCCGGCCCGCATCGGTGTAGCGCTTTCCTCTGGATGACACCGTCCGCCTCCTATCGAGCCACGCTGATGCCCATCGACCGGGCCGTGCCGGCGATCTGGCGCTTGGCCGACTCCAGGTCGTTGGCATTGAGGTCAGGCATCTTCACCTGCGCGATCTCGGCCAGCTGGGCGTCGGTGACGGTACCGACCATCTCCTTGCCCGCCGTCGCCGCCCCCTTCTCGGCGCCGGCCGCCTGTCGCAGCAGCACCGGGGTCGGCGGCGTCTTCAGGATGAACGAGAACGACCGGTCCTCGAAGATCGTGATCTCGACGGGAATGATCGTGCCCCGCTGGGCCTCGGTGGCGGCGTTGTACTGCTTGCAGAACTCCATGGTCTGCACGCCGTGGGGGCCGAGGGCGGTCCCGACCGGGGGCGCAGGCGTGGCCTGGCCGGCCGGCAGCTGGATCTTCACGATGGCGACGACGCGCCTTCTGGCCACTTCGGGTCCCTTTCCTCCGCCGGCGCCTAGAGCTTGGCGACCTGGCTGAACTCGAGCTCGACCGGCGTCTCCCGTCCGAAGATGTTGACGAGCACCTTGAGCTTGAGCTGGTCTTCGTTGATCTCGGCGATCTGCCCCGAGAAGTCGGCGAACGGGCCCTCCCTGACCCGCACGGTCTCGCCCACCTCGTGCTCGAGGCGGGGCCGGGTCTTCTTGACGCCCTCGGCACCTTCGGGCTTGACCTGCAGGATGCTCTCCACCTCGCGCCGCGACAGCGGCGTCGGCTTCGTGCCTGGGCCGACGAACCCGGTCACCCCGGGCGTGTTGCGCACGACCGACCAGGAGTCGTCGTCGAGCTCACAGCGGGTGAGGAGGTAGCCGGGGAACACCTTCTTCTGCACGACGACCTTGCGGCCGCCCTTGAACTCGACGACGTCCTCCATGGGGATCACCACCTCGTAGATCCGATCCTCCATGTTCATCGACGAGATCCGGCTCTCGAGGTTGGACTTCACCTTGTTCTCGTAGCCGGCGTAGGTGTGGACGACGTACCACTGCCCAGGCCGGTCGTACGGGCTCTCGGCGACCCGCTCTTCCTCTTCCTCCTCGGGGAGCTCGTCCTCGGCGGGGGCGGCGTCGGCGGGGCCGGTCTCGAGCGCATCGGTGAGCACGGCCGCCGTCGACTCCTCGGCCGCCGACTCCTCGGCCCTCGACTCCTCGGGCACCGGCTCCTCGGCCGCGCGCTCCTGGACCTCGCCCTGAAGGGGCTCGGTCGGGGTGCCGTCGCCAGCACCGCTCGCCACTGCTTCGGCGGGGCTGTCGGGGGGGAGGGTGGGATTGTCGCTCATGGTGTGAAGCTCACGCGTTGAACAGGAACAGGACGGCCTTGGAGAAGAGGTAGTTGAGCAAGAAGATCATGGACACGAGTACCACGAGGGTAACGAGCACGACGGTCGAGTAGTTGATGACCTCGGGCCGGGACGGCCAGGCCACCCGGCGCAGCTCGTTGCGGACCTCTCGGAGGAACTCGGCCGGGGTCGTGCGCCGCGGGGTCTCCCGCTGACGGCTGGGAGTCGGCTCGCTGACCGGGACCGCCGGCTCGGCCGCGACGGGGCCCTGGTTCTGGCCTTGGCGTTGCAGCATACGTTTGGTCTGACGGTTCACGGCGATCCTCGGCTCCGGTCACCGGGCGAGCAGGGCAGGAGGGACTCGAACCCCCAACCGCCGGTTTTGGAGACCGGTGCTCTGCCTATTGAGCTACTGCCCTTGGGGGCTCCGAGTGAGGATAGCACCGGGCAAACTGCTGACCGCCTGCGGCACCCGGCCTGCCAACGGCCATCCGACCAGGCCCACCTTGTGGCCGCGGCTCCTGCTGGCGAGGACGACGACCACGCCGGCGGTGGTCGCCGCCCCCGCTGCGGCCGTCAGGCCGGCAACATAGGCCATGCGCCGCCCAGCGAGCGCAGAGCGGATGGCGCCCCGCTGGGCCGCCTCTTCGATCCCAGTGAGGATCCGACCCACCGTCCCGGGAGGCGGCTTGGCCCCCTGGGCCCGCATCTGGTGGAGGACCCGGAAGAGCTTGCGGTACTGCACGAGCTCGGCCTGACAGCGCAGGCAGGTCTCGATATGGCGAACGACCTTGCGATCCGCCGTCTCCAGGCCGTCCATGATCTGGGGCAGGGCGTCGACGACCTCCTCACACCGCACGAGCCCGCCCCTCGGCCAGTCGCTCCCCCCGCGTGGGGAAGAGCCGTTCGCGCAGCTTCTTGCGGGCCCGGTGCAGACGGACCTTGGCCGCCGCCTCGCTGATGCCGAGCTCGGAGGCGATCGCCTCGTGGGGCAGGTCGTAGATGTCCCGCAGCACGACCACCGCCCGCAGGCGGGGCGGGAGGTCCTGGAGGGCGATGGCGACCCGGCCGAGCTCGAGCGTGACCCCGGCCATGGCCTCGGGATCGCCGTCGATCCGGCCGTCGACGACGGGCGCATCCCGGTCCAGCTCCTCGTGGCGGGCCCGACCCCGACGCACCATATGGGTCGTTGCGCAGTTGGCGGTGATCCGGTACATCCAGGTCGAAAAGGCGGCGTCGCCCCGAAATCGCTTGAGGGACCGGTACGCCCTCAGATAGGCGTCCTGGAGCACGTCGCAGGCGTCGTCCTCGTTGCCTGTCAAGCGGAAGGCCAAGGCGTAGGTGTCGGCATATGTCTCCCGGACGAGATCGTCGAACGCCGATCGCTCGCCCGATTTGGCCCTGGCCACGAGCTCGGCGGCGGCGTCGCCCATCAGCTGTCCGACCTCCGAAGGCCCGCCGCCGTTACCATCAGCGGGTCTCGCGGTGCAGCGTGTGCTGGCGGTCCCATCGGCAGTACTTCTTCATCTCGATGCGCTCGCGATCATTCTGCCTGTTCTTCATCGTGATGTAGTTGCGGCGCTTGCACACATCGCAGGCCAGGGTGACCTTCACCCGCTTGTCCGTCCTGGGCACGGAATGGCCTCCTTTCACACCGGTGACTGTCGGGCTTGCTGGTAGCGGCGGTCGGACTCGAACCGACGACCCCACGATTATGAGCCGTGTGCTCTAACCAACTGAGCTACGCCGCCAGGAATGAGCCCCCTGTCGGAATCGAACCGACGACACCAGCCTTACCATGGCTGTGCTCTGCCGACTGAGCTAAGGGGGCCGTGGCGGACCTGGCCGGCCGCAATCCCCGATGATAGCCCCGGGCCCGCCAGCCGGTCCCAAGCGGACCCCGGAGGCCAGCCCCGGACGGATGGCAGTGGATAGCGTCGACCACATGCTGATCCGGCTGGCCACGCTCGCCGACGCCGAGGCCATCCTGTCGATCTACAACCGCGAGATCCTCTCCGCGGCGACGTTCGACATCGTCCCCCGGAGCCCGGAGGAGCAACGGAGCTGGCTGGCCGAGCACGCCGGCGCCTATCCGGCCGTCGTGGCCACATCCGGGAGCTCCGTCCTGGGCTTCGGGTCCCTCTCGCGCTACCGCGACCGGCCCGCCTACGCCACCACGGTCGAAGACTCGGTGTACGTGGACAGCGAGCGGCGGAACCAGGGCGTGGGGCGGGCCCTGCTGGCCGAGCTCACCCGTCTGGCCACGGCGCACGGGTTCCACACCGTGGTGGGTCGCGTCGTCGGGGACAACCAGGCCTCCATCGCGCTGCACCGATCATGCGGGTTCGAGCTGGTGGGGATGGAGCGGGAGGTGGGACGCAAGCTGGGTCGCTGGCTGGACGTGGCCGTGCTTCAGCGAATGCTCTGAGTCGCCTCCGGGACGGGGGCGGCGGGCAGCGTCCGTTCGAGCAGGAAGCGCCGAGCCCGGCCGACGGTGCGGCCGAAGGGGGTGGTCACCGCGAGGGTGACCAGCAGGACAGCGATCGACAGCAGCACGTAGGCGACGTTGTTGCGGCTGAGCTCGTCCAGCAGGAGGCGAGCCCCCGGCAGCTCCAGGAAGGAGACGCCGATCGACAGCCCGATCAGCACGCCCCAGGCCCGTCCGGCGGCTACCGGAGCGAGCAGGATCAGCCCCCAGGCCACGTACCAGGGCTGCACCACGGGCCCCAGGACCACGATGGCGAGCAGGGTGAGGGCGAGGGCCTGCACAGTGCCGATCCGGCGGCTCCGGAGGAACAGGAGCGCCCCGGCCGCGGCGGCAGCAGCCAGCCCGAGGCCGCGTGCCAGCGAGAGAATGGCGTGCGGGCTCGGCCCCACGCCCAGGGCGTGGAAGAGGTGTCCACCCCACGTCCCGAGGAAGGTGGTGGGGGCGATCATGGAGCGGACGGCGTCGGGCGTGCCGAGGGATGTCACCCAGCCCCATCCCATGCCGGTCACGTTGGCGAGCACCGCCATCACCCCCCCGGCGATGAGGCAGGCGGTCAGCAGCGGCCGGACCCGTTCTCGCCAGGGCACGTCAGTCCCGAGCCAGTCCCACCCGATGTAGAGGATGCCGACGGCGGCCGGAACCTTGATGCCGACGGCCAAGGTGCAGACCACGATGCCCAGCACGGGTCTTCCCCGTTTGGCCAGGGCTACACCGGCGACGAGCAGACCGAGCATCAGGGCGTCGTTGTGGGCCCCCCCGATGAGGTGGAGGAGGGTGATCGGGTTGAGGACGGCCAGGGTGAAGGCCGTGGCGGGATCGCGCCCGCAGGCCTCGGCCAGCTTGGGGATGAAGACGGCCATGAGGACCACGCCGACCAGAGCCAGGAGGCGCAAGCCCACCACGGTCGCCAGCGGGTTGTGGCCGGTGAGGGTGACGAGCAGGCCGTCTACCCGCAGGAAGAGCGGACCGTAGGGTGCCGGGGCGTTGCCCCACAGCGGGTCGACGTTCGTCACGTACGGCCCCGCACCCAAGGTGCTGGGGCCGTACTGATAGGGCGTTATCCCGTGGGTGACCATGTCGCCCTGGGCGGCGTAGCTGTACACGTCCCGGCTGAACAGGGGGGGCGCCACGAGCAGCGGCAGCACCCAGATGGCGAAGATGACGGCCAGCTTCTTCACCGGCACGCCACTCTGGCGGTCGAGCACGCGGGCCAGGTCGTACCAGACCCTGGAGAGCACCAGCATCCCGGCGAACACCAGCACCAGGCTGAGCAGGAGGCCCTCGGCGTGCCCGCCCGGATTGGGGATACCGAAGTACCAGGCATCGGGCTGCTTGAGGGTGAAGGGCGACGCGGGCTGGGACGCCCCGATGGTGATGGCGGTGGTGGCGAGGAAGCCGAGGATCGCGGGGCGAACCAGGCTCGGGGCCCGCGGGTCGGACGCTGCGCCGTCCTGCCCGTCGGTGTCGCCCGGTCGTGCCCGGCGTCCTGGATCCGCCCACAGCTGTCGCATCGCCCTCGCCCTGTCAGCTCAAGCCAGGCCCACATCCGGCCACTCGCTGGCACCGGCCGGGGGCCGACGCCCGCATTACGGTTAGGTTACGTTACCCCAGCCGGGCGCGGCGAACACGTACCCGTTCTGCGACAACGACGTCGGCCCGGCCTTGATGGCCGGGCCGACGACACGGTTGCGTTGGCAGGCAGTGCTAGCAGCTGGTGGCGTAGGTGCAGACGCTGAACCCATCGGCCGTGCTGTTGGGTGCCGACGGGGTGGCGAGGACCTGGCCGCTCGTGTTGACGAGCTGGATCTCCTCCGAGGCCTTGAGACCGGCGGCCGCCGAGTTGGTCTTGGCCGACGAGAAGGTCGCCCCCGAGAGGTTGGGCATGGCGGCGAGGCTCGTGCCACTCGTGCCGATCAGCGTCGGGGTCTCGGTGATCCACTCGGCCGTCAGATGGGTCGAGGGATAGGGCACCGTCTGGCTGAAGGACTGACCAGTGGTGACGTCCTGGATGGTGATCGTCCACAGCTCGGTCAGGGGCACGAGCTCGGCGATGTTGGCGTGCATGTGGTCACCCGGGTGGACGCTCATGGTGCTGATCGTCAGGCTCGGTGCCGGGATGATCTCCCACCAGGCCGAATAGCTCGGCGTGCCGTTGGCCGCGACATCCTGCTCCGTGCCGGTCTGGATCAGGGTGGGGTCCGGGACGGTGCACCCGGTGTCGACGCAGCCACCCCCGATGCCGATCCAGCTCGAGGAGTTCTCCGCCTCCCCGGCCTTGTGCTGGGTGGCCGTGGGCACGTTCCAGTCGCCTGAGATCTGGCTGAACAGCTTGCTTCCCTGCTCCAGGGTCCCCTGGTTGTAGCCGGACCAGTTGTTGGACTTGTTCGCTCCGAAGGGGAGGAGCAGGCGGTGGTACTGGGCTGGGGTCGAGGCACCGGCCGCGGTGGCGGATCCAGCTGGTGCGGCGGCGAAGAGAGCTGTGGCGAGCGGTAAGACGGACAGGATGGCGGCACGGCGCAGGGATCGCATATGCACGTGTTTCGGCGTTGTTTCCTGTTTTCCTCGTCGCATCATCCAGTCTTCCCCCACTTCGGCCGTTTTCACTCGCCCGAGGGATTGGGCTGGGTGTCTCGACTAGTTAGAAGGAACTAGTTGGGCGTCAGGAGCCCCGGTGGGCGATGCAGTCCAACTCGACCGCGGCGCCGAGCGCCAGACCCACGCCGCCGACGGTGATGCGGGCGGGCGGATCCCCGGTGAACACCGAGAGATAGGCCTCGTTCATCGCCGGTCCCGTCGCCATGTCGGCCAGGAAGACGCTCACCTTCACGACGTCGTCGAGCGTCGCGTCGCACGCCGCCAGTATCCGCTCGACGTTGCGGAGTGCCTGAAGCGTCTCCGGACCGGTGCCTCCCGGCGCCAGCTCGCCGGACTCTCCCACGGTTCCGAGGGCTCCCGAGACGTAGACGTGGTCGCCGGTCACGGTCGCGTGCGAGAAGGCGGGCAGCCGCCACAACCCCGGGACGTTCACGCTCCTGCGCATGGCGCCGGACCTTAGACCCGAGGGCCCTTCGACCCGACAACATGGCGCAGCGCTCGCCCCATCGTCATGGGCCAGCCAATTGTGGGCCGGGGAGGATTTGAACCTCCGAAGGCAACGCCGGCAGATTTACAGTCTGCTCCCTTTGGCCACTCGGGCACCGACCCGCGCTGCGCACGATACTGCAGGGTCCTGACCGCCCAGGCAGGCTGGGCAGCGAGCACCCGACCGGGCGATAGCTTGAGAGCATGCCGACGTTCGACATCGTCTCCGAGGTCGACTTCCAAGAGGTCCGCAACGCCGTCGACCAGGCCAACCGGGAGGCCTCGACCCGCTTCGACTTCAAGAACACAGACTCCAGCGTCGAGCTGGCCGACCGTGAGCTCCGACTGCGCTCGTCCACCGAGGACCGACTCCGGGCCCTGCATCAGGTGCTGGAGGAAAAGCTGGTGCGGCGCCAGGTCTCGCTCAAGGCGCTGGCCGCCGGCAAGGTGGAGGAGGCGGCCAAAGGGTCGGTCCGCCAGTCCATCACCGTCAACGCAGGCATCTCCGCTGACCACGCCCGCCGGCTCAACCGCTTCGTGAAGGACATGAAGCTCAAGGGCGTCTCGTCCCAGACCCAGGGCGACCAGCTGCGCGTGTCGGGCAAGAAGCGCGACGACCTTCAGGCCGTGATCGCCGCCGTGAAAGCCGAGGACTTCGGCATTCCCCTCCAGTTCTCCAACTTCAGGGACTGAGCCTCGAAGTTGGGCCGGCCTCGCCGGCCTCAGCTACGCCACTGACCCGAGCGGAGGCGGGCGATGCGCTGCTCCGTCGGCGGGTGGGTCATGAACAGGTTGGCGAAATTGACCCGCCGGCCACTCAGTGGGTTGACGATGAACATGGAGGCCTCGGCGGGGGGGACGTTCATGGGGACGGCCTTCACGCCCGCTTCGATCTTGGCCAGCGCCCGAGCCAGCGGCTCGCCGTCTCCGAGCAGTCGCGCGCCCGACCGGTCGGCCTCGTACTCGCGGCTGCGGGTCAGAGCCAGCTGGAGCAGGAAGGCGGCGATCGGGGCGAGGATGACGAGCGCCAGCGTGGCGAAGATGTTGTCGCCGCTCTCGCCGTCACCTCCGGTGAAGATCGTCGTCCAGAGCGCGATCCGGGAGACGAACGTGATGCCCATGGCGACCGCGGCGGCCACCGAGCCGATCAGGATGTCGCGGTTGCCCACGTGGCTGAGCTCGTGAGCCAGCACCCCCCGCAGCTCGTCCCAGTCGAGTATCCCGAGAATGCCTCTCGTCACGGCGACAGCCGCATGCTTGGGACTGCGGCCGGTGGCAAAGGCGTTCGGCTGCATCTCGGGGGTCACGTACAGCCGCGGCATGGGCATGTCCATGCGCTGGGTCAGCTCCCGCACTATCCGGTAGTACTCGGGCATCTCCGCCTCGCTGACCGGGGTGGCCCGCGCCGCCTTGATGGCGATGGTGTCGGAGAACCAGTACGAGGCGCCCGTGATCACCAGACCGATGACCAGGCCGATCGCCGCGCCACTTGAACCGCCGACACCGAACCCGATGACGATCAGGAGGCCGCCGAGGGCAGCCAGCAGTACGTATGTCTTGAGGGTGTTCCTAAATCCCATCGACCACCATTCCTCGTTTTCTACCCACCAGAACGTCCGGCTACGGTGCTTTCGTTCCTGACGGGCCGGCTCCCGGGCTCAGTCGTAGTAGCCCGAGTGAATGTAGAGGCACGGGACTCCTTCTCCGCGGAACATCTCAAGGTTACGCCGGTCGTCCTCGAAGGCGAGCAGCAGCCGGAACCCGTATGCCCGCAGGTCGGATACGGCCTGCCTCTTGAAGTGGCGAGCCGCGTCGTAGTCGCCCAGCTCCCTCATCACCAGCAGGTCCCAACGCAGCCGGTAGCGGTCGAGCCAGGCCAGCGTCTGGGGTTGGACCCGTATGGGCCTGGCCGTCACGAGGATGATGGCCAGCTCCTTGTCCAGGAGGTCCAGCAGGCGGTCCACCTCCTCGATCAGGGGATCGTCCCCGCACGCGTCGAAGAAGGCGTTCCAGTCCCGCCGGGGCGACTCGAGATAGTGCTGACGACTGGCGGCGTCCGAAAGCACGCCGTCGAGGTCGAAGATCACGGCGGGCCCCGGGGGGACGGGTTCGGCCGCCCACCTCCAGTTGTCGGGCGGCTCGAACGGCGCCGTCGCCTCGGGCATGGCGACGCAGCCTATTGGTCGGCGCCGGCCTGAACCGCTGCCAAGATGGCTGGCGATGGCCTGCGACGGCACCCTCGTCGACGAGCTCGATGTCGAGGTGGGCCTGGGCGGCCGAGCGCTGGTGGTGAGCGATCTGCTGCTGGGGCCCTCGGCGACGCCCGCCTCGGCGTCGGCCGCGACCGACCTGGCCCGCGCCATCGAGGCGTGGAGCGGCCCGGGAGCCCTCATCGTGGCCGGCAACCTCTTCGAGCTGTTGGTCGCCGAGCCCCCCGATGCCGGGTCCCCCGATGCGGGGCCGGATCCCAGGGCGGCGCTGGACGCACACCCGCGGCTGACGCGGGCGCTTCGGGCCTTCGGCGCCGGCGAGAGCCGGCGTCTGATCTGCCTGCCGGGGAGCCGGGATGCCCGGCTGGCCTGGGACGCCGCCGCCGCCGGCGGCGTGGCGGGCGAACTGGGCGCAGAGCTGGCCCTGGCCGTCGAGCTGTCGCTCGAGACCGGTGCCGGTCGGCGCCGGGTGCGGGTCGAGCCGGGCCATCGACTCGACCCCCGTCACGCGCTGGCCGATCCCCGCAACCCGGCCTGCACCCCGGTCGGCCACCACTTGCTGGCCGACATGCTGCCCGCCCTGGGCGGGGCCCGATCGTCCTGGCTCCGCGGCGTCGACCGCCTCCCGGAGCCGTCCAGCTTCCCCCGCTTCCTGGCCTCGCGGCTGGCGTACCGGCGGGTTGCTCGACACGCCTGGTGGCTCCTAGTGCCCTTCGCCGTGGCCATTCTCCTGAAGGTCCCGCTCTCCTACCTGTGGGCGGCGCCGGCCCAGCATCTCTCCCATCTCGGCGCCTGGCCCCGCCGCCTGGGCCTGGTGGGTCTCACCACGGTCCTCGACCTGGTGCTGGTGGTGCTGGCGGTGGCCTGGGTGAGCCGGCGCACCTGGGCGGCCATGGGAGGGGTCGCCCTGGGCAGCTCCGGCGACGACCCGAACGACGAGGCACGCGCCGAGGCCACGGGGCTGGTCCGAGCCGGTCACACCGGGCTGGTCACGGGCCATACCCGGCAGCCCGAGCTGACCCTCCTCGGGCCGGGCTTCTACGCCAACCCTGGGGCGGTGGCCGAGGTGGTCGACGAGTGCCCTGCCCGTCTCGGGCTGCCGCCGGTCTTCCTGCCTCGCCGGCAGCTGTCGTGGGTCGAGCTGGAGGCGGGAGCGGAGCTCCACGCCCGGCTGCTCCAGGCCCGCCTCGACCTGCCGGGCGCCACGTTCATCGAGCGGATGGCCGCCCGGCGCCGCCCCATCGGCGACGCGCACCCCGCGGTCGTGGCCACCTTTCCCCACGGTCCGCCGTATCCCCAGCTCGCCGACCCCGCCTCTCGCCAGCGCCTCGTCCGCCGCCTGGCGGCCGTCGCCATCGCCCTCGCCGGCGTGGTCAACCTGGCTTCGGCGGTGACCCCGCCGTTCCGCAACCACCTCGACTTCGTCGTCGACGTGGTGCCGCTCTCGGTCTCTCAGGCCGCCTCGGCGCTGGTTGCCCTCGCCGGCCTGGCCCTCCTCGCCCTGGCCCGCGGTGTCCGGAGGGGCCAACGCCAGGCCTGGACCGTCGCCCTCGGCCTCCTGGTGGGCACGGGCGTGTTGCACCTGGTCCAGGGCGGCGGTCTGGAGGAGGCGGTCATCGCGCTGGCCGTGGCGTGGTTCCTGTTGGTCAATCGCTCGTCCTTTCCGGGGGCCGTGGACCGGCGCTCGCGAAGGAGGGGCGGTCTTGCGCTCCTGGCTGCGACTGTGGTCGTCACCGCGGTGACGACCACGTCGATGGAGGTGGCGCTGGCGCTCCACTCCCACACCCGGCCGCTCGGCATCGTGCGGGCCCTGGAAGCGGTCGCCGGGCGCATGATCGGGCTGCGAACGGTGGCCCTCCCGCACCGCCTGGACGAGTTCCTCGCACCCACACTTTTCGCCATCGGACTGGGCCTGGCGATCGTGGCCCTGGTGCTCGCCTTCCGGCCCGTTGTGGACCGGCGGCTGGTCGGCCCCGGCAGCCAGCAGCGGGCCAGGGACATCGTCCGCCGCCACGGAGAGGGGACGCTCGACTACTTCGCCCTCCGCCACGACAAGGTCCACTTCTTCGACGGCGACAGCGTGGTTGCCTATGCCGTGTACGGGGGCGTCTGCCTCGTCTCGCCCGACCCCATCGGCCCCGAGGCCGACAGGGACCGGCTCTGGTCGTCCTTCCGCGCCTTCGTCGACAACCACGGTTGGACCCTGGCCGTCCTCGGTGCGGGAGAGGACTGGCTGCCGACCTACCGGTCGTCCGGCATGCACGACCTCTACCTGGGCGACGAAGGCGTCGTGGACATCACCCGCTTCTCGTTGCAGGGCGGGCGCAACAAGGGTCTCCGGCAGGCCGTCAACCGCATCGCCCGCTACGGCTACACGATCTCCTTCCACGATCCGGCCCACATCGAGGCCGCCCTCGCCGACGCGCTGCGCGACGTCATGACCCGCAGCCGGCGCGGTGACGTCGAGCGAGGGTTCTCCATGACCCTCGGGCGTCTGTTCGACCCCGGCGACGTGGGTCTTCTGCTGGCAGTGGCCACCGCCGCCGACGGCACGCCCGTCGCCTTCTGTCAGTACGTCCCCGCGCCGGGGATCAACGGGTACTCGCTCGACCTCATGCGGCGCGACGACGGCGACCACCCCAACGGCCTGTTGGACTTCGTGATCGTGGAGACGATCGAGCACCTGCGCCAGCTGGGCATGCAGGGGCTGGGGCTCAACTTCGCCACCATGCGCTCGGTGCTCGCCGGTGAGACCGGCGACGGCCTGCATCGCCGGGTCGAGCGCTGGATGCTCCGGCGAATGTCCTCCTCGATGCAGATCGAGTCGCTCTGGCGCTTCAACGCCAAGTACGACCCGGACTGGCAGCCGCGCTACGCCGTGTACCAGTCGCCCGAGCAGGCGCCGGCGGTGGCGGTGGCCATCGCCCGGGCCGAGTCGTTCTGGGAGCTGCCGCTCATCGGGCGGTTCCTGGTCCCCGACGCGTCAAAGACCGACACCCAGAACGGGGACGAGCGCGCCGAGCCGGCGGAGCAGACGGCCAGCTCGGCGAGCCGCTGAGCTCGCTCAGAACAGCAGCGTGGCCCGGTGGGCGAAGTCGATGAGCGGCGCCGGATAGAGCCCGAAGAACACCGTGAAGGCGGCGGACACGACCAGCCCCACCCCGGCCAACAGCGGCACCTGGATGCTGGTGTTCTCCTCGCCCTCGGCCTCCTCCGCCACCGCTGTCCGCTCGGCGACGGCCACGCCGCCCGGCGCCGTCGCCAGGGCCGCCTCGCCCACCGGCGTCTCGGCACCGAGCGCGGGCCGGGTGTCGTAACCGCCTGCCCCGGCGTCAGCAGGCGCAGACGCCTCCGGCGGGCGCCCCGCAGGGGTGTACATGAGCACGATGACGCGCAGGTAGAAGAAAGCGGCGATCACCGCCGCGATCATGGCGATGAGCGCCAGCGGATAGGCGCCGCTGCTCACCGCCGCGGAGATCACGTAGAACTTGGCGAGGAAGCCGGTCGTGAAGGGGATCCCGGCCTGGGCCATGAGGAAGAGCGCCAGCAGGAGGGCCAGGCCCGGGTTGCGCGCGAACAGGCCCCGGTAGGAGTCCAGGTCGTGGCGAGCGTCTCCCCGACCGCCGACGAGGGTCACGATGGTGAAGCTGCCGACAACCATGAACACGTAAGCGAAGAGGTAGTAGAGCCCGCCGGCGATCCCGTTCTTGGTCGCCACCTCCAGCCCGACGAGGACGAACCCGGCGTGGCTGATGGACGAGTAGGCCAACATCCGTTTGACGTCGCGCTGCACGATGGCGACCACCGCCCCGACGAGCAAGGTGAGCAAGGCGAGCGCCCAGATCAGGGGCTTCCAGTCCAGCCGCAGGATCGAGAAGGTCGAGAAGAAGAGGCGCAGCAGGCCGGCGAAGCCGGCAGCCTTGGCGGTCGCCGCCATGAACCCGGTGACCGGGGTCGGCGAGCCCTGGTAGACGTCGGGAGTCCAGAAATGGAAGGGGACGGCCGCCACCTTGAACCCGAGCCCGACGAGCAGCAGGGCCATCCCGGCGAGCAGCAGGCCGTTGGAGACAGTGACGTTCTGGGCCAGGAACTTCGCTACCTGGCCCAAGTTGGTCGATCCGGTGGCGCCGTAGGTGAGGGCGACGCCATAGAGGAAGATGGCCGATGAGAACGCGCCGAGCACGAAGTACTTGATCGCCGCCTCTCCCGACTCCCGGCGCCGGGCGTGGTAGCCGGCCAGCACGTACAGGGCGATCGACAGGATCTCCAGCCCGAGGAACATCACGATCAGGTCGTTGGCGGCGGCCATGAACATGGCCCCGGAGG
The DNA here is from genome assembly GCA_036270875.1 of Acidimicrobiales bacterium. NCBI lineage: Bacteria > Bacillati > Actinomycetota > Acidimicrobiia > Acidimicrobiales > Acidimicrobiales bacterium. The sequence continues at coordinate 15,930 of DATBBR010000016.1, read as the reverse complement.
CCGACAGCATGGCGAGCACGTAGAACTCGGGTCCGTCCAGCCGCTCCCGGCGCAGGTAGGAGTCGGCCGAGAGGGCGGACACGATGAGCGCGGCCCCGATCAGCATGATGAAGAAGACGCTGAACCCGTCCACGGCGACGGACCCGGCGATCGCCGTGTAGCCGCCTCGGGCGACGTGGTTCCACAACAGGTAGGCGTAGGCCATGGACGCGCCCGCGGCGGCCACCGTGAAGATGGCGTAGGTCCCACGGGGTAGACGGCGGCGCGTCAGCGCCGCTGCGGTCATGAGCACCAGGGCCAGACCGATGAGGATCAGCTCGGGCATGATGGCCGAGTAGTCGATGCGGGGAAGCTGCAGCGCCGGCAGATCCTGGTGCAGCTGGGCGAGGAAGAGACTTCCCATCACCGCGCCCCCGAGGCCGAGGCTGAGGAGGACGGTCCCGACGATCCGTTGGCGACGGCCGGCTGGCGGAAGCTGCTTCCCTGCTCCACGTGGCTGATGAGGCGGTTGACCGACGGGGTGATGCGATCCAGGACGGGCCTCGGATAGACGCCGAGGAAGACGATGGCCAGGATCAGCGGGGCCACGGCGGCGCGCTCTCGCCACGAGAGGTCGGGGACGTGGAGATTGGGACCCGCCGCCCGGCCGTGGAACACCCTCTGGAACGCCCACAGCAGATAGATGGCGGCGAAGATCACACCGATGGTGGCCGCCACCGCCCACCACCGGTGGCTGAGGAAGGTGCCGATCAGGATCAGGAACTCACCGACGAATCCGTTCAGGCCGGGCAGCCCGATCGAGGCCATCATCGCCACCGTGAACACCCCGGCCATGACGGGCGCCGCCCGCTGGAGGCCGCCCAGGTCGCTCGTCTGCCAGCTCCGTCGCCGCTCGTAGATGAATCCGATCAGGAGGAACAGGGCGGCGGTGAACAGTCCGTGGTTGAGCATCTGGAGCACGCCGCCGGACACGCCCTGGGTGGTGATAGCGAAGGTACCGAGCACGATGAACCCCAGGTTCGTGAGCGACGAGTAGGCCACCATGCGCTTGAGGTCGCGCTGGGCGGCCGCCACCACCGCCCCGTAGAGGATGCCGATGGCGGCGAGGGTCAGCAGGGTCGGGGCCAGCTGCGCCGCCGCCTTGGGGAACAGCTCGAAGTCGAAGCGGATGATGCCGTAGCTGCCGATCTTGGCCATGACCGCGGCGAGGATCACCGAGCCGGCGGCCGGAGCCTCGGTGTAGGCGGGAGGGGACCAGGTGTGGAACGGGAAGATCGGCGCCTTCACGGCGAAGGCGGCCATGAAGGCCAGGAACAGCACGATGCCGATCGTCGACGAGAAGGGCTGGGTGGCGGACAGGGTCACGAGGTCGAAGGTCAGGTGCCCCGTGCTGCGCTGGTGGAGGTACACCACGGTCAGCAGGCCGATGAGCATGACCGCCGACCCGAGGAAGGTGTACAGGAAGAACTTCAGCGCCGCGTTGCCGCGCCGCTCGTGGCCCCAGCCGCCGATGATGAAGTACGTCGGCACCAGGGTGAGCTCGAAGAAGAGGAAGAAGAGGAAGAGGTCGAGGGCCAGGAAGCTCCCGAGGCAGGCGCACTCGAGCAGCAGCATCCAGGCCACGAAGCCCTTGGGATTGCTCTTGACCCTCCCGCCGACCAGGGCGACGGGGAACAGCACAGCGCACATCAGCACCAGGAAGAGCGATATCCCGTCGATGCCGAGCTTCCACGAGATGCCGAACACGCTGATCCAGCTGTGCTGGGAGACCATCTGGAAGCCACCGTCGCCCACCCGGAAGCGAACGGCGATGAACACGGCAAAGCCCAGGACGGCCACCGAGAAGGCGACGCCCAGGAACTGGACGAGCCGCTGGCGGGCCCTCGGCACGGCGGCGACGACGACCGCGCCCCCCGCCGGGATCAGCACGAGCGTTGTCAACAGCGGAAAGCCGGGCCCGGGATGGGCGGCAGCCAGGACCGGCGCCGCCGCGCCGGCGATGCCGCTCACGAGCCCACCCGGCTGGCCAGGTAGGCGAGTACGAGGGCGGCGCCCGTGGCGATGGCGAGGGCGTAATTGCGTACGTAGCCCGTCTGCAGGCGCCGTAAGCGGTCGCCGCTACCCCGTATGAGGGTCGCCGTGCCGTTGACGACGCCGTCGATGACCTCGTTGTCGAACACGGTGGCCGAGAAGTTGGCCAGCGCCGTGGAGGGGCGGGCGATGAAGGTGTCGTAGGCCCAGTCGACGTACCAGGCCCGTTGGAGGAAGACCGGCGTGAGGCGGGGCCGCTCCCAGCGCCGCAGCCACAGCCCGCCGGCGAGCGCGGCTCCCACCACCGCCACAGAAGCGTCGGCGATCTCGAAGAGCCGTTGCGTGCTCCCGCTGTAGTGGAGCACCCGCAGGGCGGGCCCGAAGACGGGACTGAGCCACCGGCCGAGGAAGTCGTAGTTGTCGATGGGCAGGTTGATGATGCCCCCGCCCAGCGACAGCAGGGCCAGCACCACGAGGGGGACGATCATCACCGAGGGGGCCTCGTGCGGGAGGGTCTCGTGCGGTCCGGACGTGCGCCACCGCTCGGGCCCGTAGAACGTGAGGAAGACCACCCGGCCCATGTAGTACGCGGTGAGCAGGGCCGTGAGCAGGCCGCCGGCGTACAGTGCCGGGCTGCGGGCGAAGGCGTTCATGAGCACGTCGCCCTTGGACCAGAACCCGGAGAAGGGGGGCACGCCGGCGATGGACAGCCAGGCGACGATGAAGGTCGTCGCCGTGACCGGCATCCATTTTCGCAGCCCCCCGAAACGGGACATCTCCTGTTCGTCGTGCATGCCGTGTATGACCGAACCTGCACCGAGGAACAGCAGGGCCTTGAAGAAGGCGTGGGTCACCATCAGGAAGATGGCGGCGACATAGGCGCCCGACCCCACGGCCAGGAACATGTAGCCCAGCTGGGAGATCGTCGAGTAGGCGAGGGCCCGTTTGATGTCCCCCTGGGCGCACGCCGAGGTGGCGGCCACGAAGGCGGTCACCAGTCCGACGATGGCCACGACGTTGAGCGACGACGTCGTGTGGGTGAGGAGCGGGCTCACCCTCGCCATGAGGTAGACGCCGGCGGTGACCATGGTGGCGGCGTGGATCAGCGCCGACACCGGAGTCGGGCCCTCCATGGCGTCGGGGAGCCAGATGAACAGCGGGATCTGGGCCGACTTGCCCACCGCGCCGAGGAACAGGAGCAGGGTGATGGCGGTGATCGTTCCCGGTCCGATGCGGCTCACTGCGCCGAACACACCGCCGTAGCTGAGCGTGCCCACCGTGGAGAAGATCAGGAACATGGCGGTGAGGAAACCGAAGTCGCCGATCCGGTTGACGATGAACGCCTTCTTGCCCGCCGAGGCGGCGCTGTCCCGGTCGAACCAGAAGGCGACGAGCCAGTACGAGCACGCCCCCACCCCCTCCCAGCCGAGGAAGGTGAGCACGAAGTTGTCCGCCATCACCAGGATGAGCATGGAGAACACGAAGAGGTTGAGGTAGACGAAGAACTTCGAGAACTGCGGATCGCGCTGCATGTAGCCGATCGAGTAGAGGTGGATGAGCGCGCTCACCGCCGTCACGAACAGCACCATCGTGATCGACAGCGGGTCGATCAGCAGCGCCGCTTTGATCTGGAGGCCGCCCACCGGGATCCAGGTGTAGATCGTCTGGTCGAACGAGCGGTTGCCGCCAGCCCGGTTGAGCAGGTCGATGAAGACGAACACGCCGACCACGAAGGAGGCCGTCACGAGCGCCGTCGCCAGCCAGCCGGCCAGGGGATTGCCGATGCGGCGGCCGAACAAGGCCAGGATCACGGCCCCCGACAGGGGCAGCAGGGGGATGATGTAGGCGTAGTGGAGCACGCTCGAGGTCAGCCCTTCAGGATGTGGAGATCGTCCGCCGTGGCGCCCTTGCGCCGGCGGAAGATGGCGACGATGATGCCCAGCCCGACGACCACCTCGGCGGCCGCCACCACCAGCACGAAGAAGACCAGGGACTGGCCACCGATGTCGTTCAGGAGGCGGGAGAACGTGACGAAGGTGAGGTTGACTGCGTTGAGCATGAGCTCGACGCACATGAACATGACCAGCACGTTGCGACGCAGGAGCAGCCCGACACCGCCGATGGTGAACAGCACGGCGGCCAGCGTCAGGTAGTAGGGACCGCCGAGGCTCATTCCTTCTCGCCCCCCCGCCCATCCTCGGGCGCCTCGACCTCCCTCGACGGCCGGCGAGAGAGCACCACCGCGCCGACCACGGCGATCACCAGCAGGACGGACGTGACCTCGAAGGGGAGTAGGTAGGTGGTGAAGAGGGAGCGGGCCAGCTTCTCGACGTTGGAGCCCGGTCCTCCCGAGGGACCAGCCAGCGAGTGGGCGCCCGTCACCCAGTGGATCCCGGCCAGGAACAGCAGCAGGGACAACCCGGCCGCCCCGACGATCAGGGCCAGCGGCCGCTGGCCCGGGAGCGGGTCCCGCTGCAGCGCTTCCACCCTGTCCACGCCCAGCAGCATGATGACGAAGAGGAAGAGCACCACGATGGCGCCGGCGTAGACGATCACCTGCACGACGGCCAGGAAGTCGGCCGACTGCTCCACGAACAGGACGGCGATGCCGAACAGGGTCATGACCAGCATCAGGGCGGAGTGGACGGGGTTGCGGGCGGCGATGACCCCGATGGCCCCGGCCACGACGACCGCGGCCGATACGGCGAAGACCGTCGCATCGGTGATCGTCACCGCGAGGAGCGGGACGTGCCCCAGCGAGACGAGCGGCACTAGCGGTACCTCCCGCCGTAGCGGTGCGGGATGTCAGCCGCATCGACCTCCCGAATCGAGATGTTGCCGGTGGCCTCGTCGTCCCGGTCTCCGACCTGGCCCGCCTCGGGGTGCCGGACCCCGTAGCCGCGCTCGCCCGACCATTGGACGCGGCCCTCGTAGGCGGCGTCGCCGTTCGGCGAGGTCGCCCGCATCCAGCCCGAGGTGTGGGCGTCGTCACCGGGGCGCCAGTCCTCCCACGGCAGGTGGCGGGGACGGCCGTCGTCGTCGACGACGAGCTCGTCCTTGGTGTAAATGGCGTCCTGGCGGTCGACGAAGGAGAACTCGAACAGCTTGCTCTCGGTGATGGCCTCGGTCGGGCAGGCCTCCACGCACAGGTCGCAGTGGATGCAGCGCAGGTAGTTGATCTCGTACACGAAGCCGAACCGCTCTCCGGGCGACACCGGGGCGTCAGGCGGGTTGTCGGCTCCCCGCACGTAGATGCAGCGCGCCGGGCACACGCCGGCGCACAGCTCGCACCCGATGCACTTCTCCATGCCGTCCTCGTACCGGCCGAGGACGTGCCGGCCGTGGAAGCGCGGCGGCTTGGGCCGCTTCTCATCGGGATAGCGATGGGTCACCCGGGGCTCGAAGACCTGGCGAATGGTCACCCGGAAGCCGTCGAAGAACCCCATCAGGGCATCACCCCGCCGCCGGGACCGAAGTCCCCGCCGGGTCCGACCGCTGGCGTGGCATCAGGCCCCTCGGCTCGGGCGCGCGTCACCCGCAGGGCCTGGTACAGCATGAGCCCGAAGACCAGGCCGCCGCCGAAGACGGCGAAGCCCCAACGGGAGTCGATCAGCATGCCCGCCACCACGAGGAGCCAGAACAGCGAGAGCGGGATGAGGCGCTTCCATCCCAGGTCCATGAGCTGGTCGTAGCGCAGCCGGGGCAGGCTGGCCCGGATCCAGACGTACACGTACAAGAACACGATCGTCTTGCCGACGAACCAGAGGATCGGCCACAGCCACCGCACGAAATGAGGGGCGGGACCGTCCGGTCCCCCGAAGAACAGGGTCACGACGATGGCCGACATCGTGATGGTGTTCATGAACTCGGCCAGGAAGAACAGGGCGAAGCGCACCGAGGAGTACTCGGTGTGGAACCCTCCGACCAGCTCCTGCTCGCCCTCCACCAGGTCGAAGGGAGGCCGGTTCACCTCCGCCGTCACGGCGATGAAGAAGATGGCAAAGGGCACGACGCCGAGCCGGAGCACGTTCCAGTTGGGCAGGAACCCGTAGAGGCTGCCGTTCTGCGACTCGACGATGTCGCGGGTGGACAGCGAGCCGGTGATGAGAACGGCCGCTGCCGTCGACAGGCCCATTGCCGCCTCGTAGGAGACCATCTGGGCCGAGGCCCGGACCGCGCCGAGGAGGGGGTACTTCGAGCCGGATGCCCAGCCGGCCAGCATCAGGCCGTACACCGCCACCGACGACATGGCCAGGAGGAGCAGGATCCCGATCTGCGGGTCGGCCACCTGAAGCTCGGTCGTGTGCCCGAAGACCGTGACCACCCCGCCGATCGGGATGATCGTGAAGATCACGAAGGCGGGCACGACCGCGAGGTAGGGCGCCAGGTAGAAGACGGCGCGGTCGGAGCCGTCCGGGCGCAGGCCCTCCTTGAAGAACAGCTTGACCCCGTCGGCCATGGTCTGGAGGATCCCCCAGGGCCCCGCCCGGTTGGGACCGATCCTGCTCTGCATGTCGGAGATGACCTTGCGCTCGAACCAGATCATGAGCAGCACCGACACCAGCAGCGCGACGAAGGCCACGATGACCTTGACCGCCACGATGAGGAAGACCCAGGGGTCGACGCCGTGCGAGAAGAGCGGGTCACCCATCAGATCGTCTCCAGGCGGACGTCGGTGACCGCTCGGGCGCTGTCGATGAGGTCCTCGGCCCCCTCCTCGGCCAGGTCGAGGTCGACCACGGCGACGCCTCGGGGGACGTCGGTGTCGGCGAGCGCCTCCATCACCAGGGCCTGGCCGGCGCGGACCCGAACCCGACCACCGGTCTGCACGCCCAGGCGATCGAGGTCGTAGGGGTTCGCCCGGAGGGCCGGGGCGGGGGCGAGGTCGGCCAGCGAGGGGCAGGCCTGCACGAGCGTCCCCTTGTCGTAGAGGCGGCGACGGGTGACGAGGCGCAGCGCATAGCTGTCCGGTGCCGGGACCGGGCGCGGCTTGGCCGGGGTGAAGCGCAGGAGCGGCGGCCGCTCGCTCGCCGAGTCAGCGTCGTTGGCGCCCTCGGGAGCGTCAGCAGCGCCGTCGGCTGACCTGGGCGCCCCGGCGATGTTGGGGATGCCCTGGCTCTCGATGCCGCCGATACCCGGCGTGGCCATGGGGTCGATGGGACCCGGCGGCGGCTGGGTGGAGCCAGCTCCGGTGTCGGTCGCGCCGGAGTGGACCGGCGGCGCGCCGCCCGGATGTCCGGTGCCGACCTCGAGCCGGACAGGGACGCTCGGGATCGGAGCCACGATGCCGTCGGCGGCGCGACGCTCGCCGATCAGATGGCGGGTGATGCCGGTGTGGGAGGGCGCCACTCGCTCGACCTCGTCCCAGATGGCCTCCACGGTGTCGGTCCCGAGGTCGCCGCCGAGGCGAGCCGCCAGCTCGGCGGCGATCATCCAGTCGGGACGGGTCACGCCCGGTCCCACGAGCTTCTGGCCCAGGCGGCTGATGCGTCCTTCGAGGTTGGTCGTGGTGCCGGGCCGCTCGGCGTAGATCGCGGCGGGCAGGATCACGTCGGCCTGCCCCGAGGACTCGTTCAGAAAGGCGTCGACGGCGACGACGAACCCGGCACCGGCCATCCCCCGCTGGGCGAGCTGGCGATCGGGGAAGTCGGTGAGGGGATCGGCGCCGAGGAGGACCAATGCCCCCACGCGCTGCTCGGCCGCGGCCGACAGGATGCCCGCGCTGTCCAGGCCCCGCTCTTCGGGCACCGCGCCCCACGCCGCCGTGTACCACGCCCGCCCCTCGTCCAAGGAGACCCGACCGGGCAGGATGCCCGGGGCGAGACCCATGTCGAGGGCACCCAGGACGTTCGACCGCCGGAGGGCCGGTAGGAAGCGGGCCTCTGGCCACGCCCCGAACAGGGCGGCCGCCGCTTCGTCCATCATGTCGTCGGCCTCGGCGACCGACGGGCGGCCGAGTACCACCACGACCCCCGATCCGTCGGCACCGGGACCCGCGCCGTCCCGGCCCCGCAGGATGCCACGGGCGACCGAGAGCGGGTCCTGACCGGCGCCGGCGCCGTCGGTGGTGTCGGGGGCCACGAGGGAGCGTGCCAGCGCTGCCACGTCGCCCGGTCGATAGGTGAGCGAGACGGTGGCATAGCGCGTCATTGCCGTCGGCAGCGCCGTGAGCTCGATTACCGGGACCCCCCGCTCGACGGCGGCCTCCCGCAGGCGCAGATAGAGCACCGGCAGCTCCTCGCGCACATCGGGCGCCAGCAGGACGAGAGCGTCGGCCGAGCAGGCCTGGTCGATCGTCGCCCTGGGCAGGCCCAGCACCACCTCGGCGGGCAGGCCGTCGCCGAGCTGGGCGTCGACCGAGTCGGTACCGATGACCGCCTTGGCCAGCTTGGCCCAGGCGTAGGCGTCCTCATTGGGGAGCCGGGCGCCGCCGATGACACCGATCGACTGCGGACCCCCGCGCTCCCTGGCCCCGGCCAGGCCCTCGGCCGCCGCCGACAGGGCCTCGTCCCATGAGACCTCGGCCAGCTCGTCGCCCTTGCGCACCAGGGGGTGGGTCAGGCGGTCGTCGCTGTTGACCGCTTCGAAGTCGAACCGGCCCTTGTCGCACAGCCAGGACTGGTTCACCGGGTCGGAATCGACGCCCAGGTAGCGCGTGAGGCGGTTGGAGGACGACTGCGCCACGACCCGGCAGCCCACGGCGCATGAGGTGCACGTGCTCTCGACCTGCTCGAGGTCCCACGGCCGGGCCTTGAACCGGTAGGGCGTGGCGGTGAGGGCGCCCACCGGGCAGATCTGCACCGTGTTGCCGCTGAAATACGAGGCGAAGGGATGGTCGGGGTAGGTGTTGACCTCGATGTGGTCGCCCCGGCCGATGAAGTTGATCAGGGGCTCGCCGGCGTGCTCGGTGGCGAAGCGGGTACAGCGGTCACACTGGATGCAGCGCTCGCGATCCAGGTCCACCAAGCTGCTGATGGCGATCGGTTTGGCGAAATGCCGCTTCTCCTCGACGAAGCGGCTCTCCCCGGGACCGTACGCGAGGGTCTGGTCCTGCAGAGGGCACTCCCCGCCCTTGTCGCAGACCGGGCAGTCGAGGGGGTGGTTGATGAGCAGGAACTCGAGCACGCCGTCCTGGGCCTTCTTCACCTTGTCGGAGGTGGTCCGGACCTCCTGGCCGTCGGCCACGGCGACGAAGCACGCCGGCTGGAGCGAGTACCCGCGCGGGCCCCTGATCTCGACCAGGCACATGCGGCACATCCCGACCGACCGCATCCGGGGGTGGTAGCAGAACCTCGGGATGTAGGTCCCGGCCCGCTCGGCTGCCGCGATCACCATCTCGCCCGGCCTGGCCTCGACCGGGCGGCCGTCCACGACGATCGACAGCGTGTCCGTGGCGGTGTCAGCCATACGGGCAGGCACCTTCCTTGATGTGCACGAGGAACTCGTCTCGAAACATGCGAATGGCCCACACGATCGACGACGGGATCGAGGGCCCCAGGACGCAGATGGTGGTCTGCTGCGGCGGCCAGGACAAACCCGGGGAGATGTTGTCGCACACGTCGAGAAGAAGATCGAGGTCCTGCTCCCGGCCCGAGCCCTCCTCGATGCGCCGGACCACCTTCTCGATCCAGCCCGCACCCTCGCGACAGGGGGTGCACTGGCCGCAGGACTCGCGGTAGAAGAAGCGGACGATGCGCCAGGCGGCCCGCACCACGCAGGTCTGGTCGTCCATGACGACCACCGAGCCGGAGCCCAACATGGAGCCGGCCTTGCCCACCTCGTCCTGGCTGAGGGGCAGATCGATCTGATCGGGCCCGAACCAGGGCGCCGAGACCCCGCCGGGAATGAAGGCCTTGAGCTGGCGACCGCCCCGCACGCCACCGCCGAGGACGGGGGCGAAGATGAGATCACGGAAGGTGGTCTTGGCCATCTCCAGCTCGTAGTTGCCCGGTCGGCGGACGTGGCCCGAGAGTGCGAACAAGCGCGTGCCGGTGGAGCTGCCTTGGCCCAGGGCGGCGAAGGCGTGCCCGCCGTGCTGCACGATCCAGGGCAGGTTGGCCATCGTCTCGGTGTTGTTGACGACGGTCGGCTCGCCGTAGAGCCCGATGGCTGCAGGGAAGTACGGCGGCTTGATACGGGGGAAGGCCCGCTTGCCCTCGAGGCTCTCCAGGAGCCCCGTCTCCTCACCGGCGATGTAGGCCCCCGCGCCGGGATGCAGGACCACGTCGACTGAGAAGCCCGAACCGAAGATGTCCCGGCCGACGGCGCCGTGGGCGTAGGCCTCGTTGAGCGCGCCTTGCATGCGCTCGAGCCCGAGAGCGAACTCGCCGCGCACGAAGATGAAGGCCTGGGTCACCTGGTTGGCGTAGGCGGCGATCAGGGTGCCTTCGATGATGGCGTGCGGATCGCGCTCGATGAGCAGGTGGTCCTTGAAGGTCGCCGGCTCGCTCTCGTCCCCGTTGACCACGAGGTAGCGCACCGGCGCCTTGCGCAGCATCGACCACTTGCGCCCCGCGGGGAAGCCAGCACCGCCGCGGCCGAGCAAACTGGCCGCGTTCACCTCCTCGGCGACCTGCTCCGGCTCCATGCGCAGGGCCCGACGCAGCCCGTCGTAACCGCCGGTGGCCAGGTAGCGCTCGAGGGTGTGCGAGTCGGGATGGCGCAGACGCGCGGTGACGATCGGTGCGACCTCGGTGAGCGCCATCAGGACCTCTCGGCCTGGGCGGCCGCAGCACGCTCGTCCCGGGCCTGGTCGGCCGCGGCCCGCTCGGCCCTTACCTGCTCGGCCGGGACGGCAAGCCCGCCCTCCCGGCGCACGCGGCAGAGCACCCCGTGGGGCGGCACGTCGTCATCGAGGCGGCCCGACGCCAGGTCCTCGACCAGCGTGTCGAAGCGCTCGTCGCTGACCGGCCCGAAGAAGCGGTGGTTCACCTGCAGGCACGGCGCCCGGTCGCAGTAGGCGATGCACTCGGCTTCCTCGATGGTGAACATGCCGTCGGGCGTGGTGGCCCCGACGCTGATGTCGAGTCGTTCCTCGGCGTGCTCGAGGAGCTCGTAGCCGCCGTTCAGGAGGCAGGCGATGTTGGTGCACACCGACACCATGTAGCGGCCCACCGGCTCGGTGCGCAGCATCTCGTAGAAGCTGGCCGTGCCCAGCACCTCGGCCGGGGTGAGCTCCATGATCTCGGCGATGTGCTCCATGGCCTCGGGGTTGAGCCAGCCCTCCTGGGCCTGGGCCAGGTGGCAGATGGGCACGAGCGCCGAACGCGAGTCGGGGTACAGCGACATGAGCTCCCGGGCCTGCGCCACGGTCTCGGCAGTGAGACGGGCCATCAGCGGTCGACCTCGCCCAAGATGGGGTCGATGGAGGAGATGATGGCGACGGCGTCGGCCACCAGGCCGCCGTGGACCATCGTCGCCATGCTCTGGAGGTTGTTGAACGACGGCGCCCGGATATGGAGCCGGTAGGGCTTGGGGGAGCCGTCGGAGACGAGATAGCAGCCGAGCTCGCCGCGGGGCGACTCGATGGCGACGTACACCTCGCCCTCGGGCACCTTGAAGCCCTCGGTGAAGATCTTGAAGTGGTGGATCAGGGCTTCCATCGACTCGTCGATGCGGGCCCTGGGAGGCGGCGTGACTTTCTTGTCCTGGGTCCGGTAGTCACCCTCCGGCATGCGGTTGGCAACCTGGCGGATGATGCGGATTGACTCCCGGATCTCGTTCAGGCGCACGGCGTAGCGGTCGAAGCTGTCGCCGTAGCTCCCCACCACGACATCGAAGTCGACCTGGTCGTAGAACAGGTACGGCATCGTCCGCCGAAGGTCCCAGGGCACGCCGGTGGACCGGAGAATGGGCCCCGTGGCCGAGGAGGCGATGGCGGCCTCGGCGCTGATCGTCCCCACGCCCTCGGTGCGCTCCCGGAAGATGGGCTGGCCCGTGAAGAGGTCGTCGTACTCGGCCAGGCGGGGTGGGATGGCCTGGCAGATGGCTTCGACGTCGTCCTGCCAGCCATCAGGGAGATCAGCCGCCACGCCTCCCGGGCGGATGTAGTTGTGGTTCATACGCAGGCCGGTGACCTTCTCCAGGAAGTCGAGCACCACCTCGCGCTCCCGGAAGCCGTAGATCATCATCGACGTGGCCGCGAGGTCCATGCCGTTGGTGGCCAACCAGAGCAGGTGCGACGAGACACGGTTGAGCTCGATCATGAGCATCCGGATCCACGTCGCCCGCTCCGGTATCTCGACGCCCAGCAGGGCCTCGGTCGCAAGTGAGAAGACCAGCTCGTTGTGGAGCGGAGAGAGGTAGTCCATGCGCGTCACGTTGGTCGCGCCCTGGATGTAGGTGAGATCCTCCCCCGTCTTCTCCATACCGGTGTGCAGGTAGCCGATGATCGGCTTGGCCCGGAGCACCGTCTCGCCGTCGAGCTCCATCATGATCCTCAGCACGCCGTGGGTCGATGGGTGCTGGGGACCCATGTTGATGATCATGGTCTCGTCTTCGCCGACTTCGATGTCGATGTCGCCGGCGTCGAGGGCGGTCGCCCCCTCAGACCGACCCAGAATGTCGCCTTCCTCGATGTGCCGCTCGGTTGGCGTCGTGCCCTCGCGCGAGAGCATCTCCTGGGTGCCCTCGGAGGTCTCGGCGACCAGGCGGCTCTCGTCTTCGGTGTGGCTCATCGTCGCCTCAACGGGGTCCGGGGGCTTCCTTGAACTGGACCGGCACCCGCCCGACCGAGTAGTCCTTGCGCAGCGGATGCCCCTCCCAGTCCTCGGGCATGAGGATCCGGGTCATGTCGGGATGATCGGCGAAGCGGATCCCGAACATGTCGAACGTCTCGCGCTCGGGGGCCTCGACGCCGGGGTAGAGACCGAACAGCGAGGGGATCGTCGGATCGGACTCCGGCACCTGCACCCGGATCCGCACGCGCCGGCGGTGCTCCATCGAGACGAGGTTCACCACCACCTCGAAGCGCTCCGGATCGACATCGGGCGGCAGGGTGCGACCGGGATGGATGAGGTAGTCCACGCCGCACACGTCGACGCACATCTCGAAGCCCTCGTCCTTGAGCCCGGCGACGACCTGCAGGTAGTCGTCGCGAGACGGGTGGATCACCTCGGCGGTGGCCGTCTCCATCAGCGAGGGGTCCCCACGTGGACCGGGGCTCGCTCCTCGACCTGTAGCTCGGCACCGGCACCGGAGGCCTGCCGCCGGCGGGTGATCTCGCCGGTGCGGATCTGCTCGTGCAGGGTGAGGATCGAGTGCAGCAGTGTCTCAGGGGTCGGTGGGCACCCCGGCGTGTAGACATCGACCGGGACGACCTGATCGACGCCCTGGACGATGGCGTAGTTGTTGAACATGCCGCCGGTGGAGGCGCACACCCCCATCGAGATCACCCACTTGGGCTCGGGCATCTGGTCGTAGACCTGGCGCAGCACGGGAGCCATCTTCTGCGAGACCCGGCCGGCGACGATCATGAGGTCGGCCTGCCGGGGCGACGCCCGGAAGACCTCCATGCCGAAGCGGGCGAGGTCGTAGTCGGCCGCCCCGGCGGACATCATCTCGATGGCACAGCAGGCGAGCCCGAAGGTGGCCGGCCACACGCTGTTGCGCCGAGCCCACTTCACCAGGTTCTCGAGGCTGCCGGTGAGGAAGTTGTGGTTGAGGCTCTCGAGCCCCATGGTCAGGCCGCCTCGCCGGTGTCCTGGCTGATGCGACGGATCGTCGTGTCGGTGGTCCGCTCTGTCGTCGTCCCCGGCAGCGGTCGGAGGCGCTTGACGGGGCCCCAGTCGAGGGCGCCGTTGCTGATGAGGTAGATGAACGACAAGAGCACGGCCACGGCGAAGAGGACCATCTCGACCAGACCGAAGGTGTTCAGCTGGCGGAAGATGACCGCCCACGGGTACAGGAAGATGATCTCGATGTCGATGACGATGAAGACCATGGCGACGAGGTAGAAACGCACCGGGAACCGCTCAGCCGGCTCACGGTCCGGCACGATGCCGCACTCGTAGGGAGTCGCCTTGGCGCTGGTCGGCCGCTTGGGTCCCAGCAGGGAGGACGCCAGAAACGAGAGCGCGGCGAAGACGATCGACAGGACGAACATGCAGACGATCGGCAGGTAGTTATCCATCGGTGGGTCGCCCCCCTGGTGGCGAGGGCCATATCGTCGGACCTCGTCGCCTTTGTACCACGGCCCCTCGAAGGCGGTCAGATCGGCGCCGCCCCCCTCCGGCCGTCCTAGAGTCGTCCCGGTGAGCACTCGGGTCGGTCATCCCCACGACGTACTGGTGGTGGGAGCGGGTCCCTCGGGGTCAGCCTGCGCCTACTGGCTGGCCGACGCCGGCTACGACGTGCTGCTGCTCGAGCGCAAGCGCTTTCCGAGGGAGAAGACCTGCGGAGACGGGCTCACCCCTCGCTCGGTTCGCCAGCTCGAGGACATGGGCCTGGCCCAGGAGCTGGCGGGCTTCCATCGCTATGACGGCCTCCGGGCCGTCGCCTTCGGCCGGGAGCTCGAGCTGGCCTGGCCCGATCACCCCGATCTCCCGTCTCACGGTTACGTGGTGACCCGCCGTGACCTGGACCATGTCGTGGCCGAGCGGGCCCAGAAGGCCGGCGCCGCCCTGCGGCAGGGCGCAGAGGCCACGGCGCCGGTGCTAGAGGACGGCCGCGTTCGGGGCGCCGTGGTGACGAACAGCGGCGGCGGTGGCGTCGACGAGATCAGCGCCCGCTACGTGGTCGTGTCCGACGGTGCCAACTCCCGGTTCGGGCGGGCGCTGGGCACGAGCAGGGATCGCGCCCTTGCGCTGGGCATGGCGCTCCGCGGCTACTACCGCTCGCCCCGACACGACGAGCCCTGGATCGAGTCCCACCTCGACGTGCGCGACCGGGATGGTCAAGTCCTGCCCGGGTACGGCTGGGTCTTCCCGCTGGGCGACGGTCGCGTCAATGTGGGCGTCGGGCTGCTCTCCACCTCTGACCGCTGGGCGGGCGTGAACACCACCGAGCTCATGGCAGCTTTTGTCGAGACGGCTCCCCCGTCCTGGGAGCTCTCGCGGGCCACGTCCTGTGGCGCACCCACCGGTGGGCGGTTGCCGATGGGCCTGTCCGTCGGTCCCCACTCGGGCCCCGGATACCTGGTCGTGGGGGACGCCGCGGGAGCGATCAACCCGTTCAATGGCGAGGGCATCGCCTACGCCTACGAGACCGGCCGCCTCGCCGCCGCCGCGATCGGCCAGGCCCTCGCCACCGGCGACGACGGCGCCCTCCGTGCCTACGAGTCGGCCCTCGAGCACCGCTACGGGCTCTACTACCGGGTAGCGCAGGCGTTCGTGCAGATCATCGGCCGACCCCAGCTGATGCGGGCGCTGGTGGGCACCGGCATGCACAGCCGCACGCTCATGGAGTGGGTGCTGCGCATCATGGCCAACCTGCTGCGCCCCGATGAGCTGGGGCCCGCCGAGGCCGCCTACCGGGCGGTGGCGGCGCTGGCCCGCCGGGCCTAGCGCCCGACGCGGCGGCCCGGCCGTCGGTGCCGTTGTCCGCTCTGTTCCGCCTTACGTCGAAAGCGGGCGACGCGGCCGCGCCGAAGACGGCAGCTTTCGACAAAAGGTGGAACAGCGACCTTATGGAAGCTGGCTGCCCCGCAGCTCGGCCGCGGCCTCGGCTGCGGCCTCGACGGTGCCCGCGAGGTCCGCCTCGGTGTGGGCCAGGCTGGGAAAGATCGCCTCGTAGGGCCCTGGGGCCAGGGTCACGCCCCGCGCCAGCATGCTGTGGAAGAAGCGGGCGTACTGTCCACCTGCTGCCGACGCCTGCGCACCCTCGTAGTCGGTCACCGGCTCGGCCCCGAAGAACACCCCCATGAGCGGTCCCACGACCGGAACCTGGGCGGCGACACCGGCC